>CALWLK010000087.1 GCA_944381505.1 uncultured Lachnospiraceae bacterium | reverse complement strand
TGTCTGAGAGGGCCTCGACGCCGTAATCCAAAATGTGGTTGTTTGCAAGCGTCACCCCGTCCACTCCCATCTCCTTAAGTATGTTTACCCTCTGCGGATCCACCCTGAAGGTAAACTCCTTGTCTCCTTCCGGAGTGCCTCGGAGGCTAAAGGGGAACTCCTCATTTACCACAAAGAGGTCTGCGGAGCTTGTAAGGTCTCTGTAGGCCTCGTCAAGGTTTCCGGAAATGCCTCCCGCCTCGTCATATGCCTCAAGCACATAGCTCCCCAAATAAACATCCCCTCCGAAAAGGAGACTTATCGGCTCCTCCGGGGAGCTGTCCTCATGGTAACTCTCCCCCTGCGCTCCCGCCTCTGATATGCTCTCCTCCGACATGTTTTCCTCCGACCTGCTGTTTGCCGACGGATTCTCCTTCGCCGGGTTCTCCTCCGCTGTACTATCCTCAGACGGCACCTCTGTTTCACGTCCGTCTCCACCCTCTCCAAGCTCCGTAGCCGGAAGCATGGCCCCGGCTCCCGCCTGCATATACCCTGCTCTCGCCTCAGAGAATATATTCTTTGCAAAGAGAAGTGCGGCTACCGCAAATAATACCAAATTTATGAATATCAAAAAGGCGGAGAGCTTCCTCATAAAAGCCTTTGCAGGGCTCACTCTCCGTCTTCTGCTTCGCGCCGTTTTTTTGTTTATCGAAGTCCTTTTCAATCAATCACCTGTAAACTCATAGTATTGAGGATCATCCTCCACGCGGGTATAGCCCATAGCCGAGCTGACGGGGTAGAGGCTCAGGATCATCTTGTTTTCCCTTTCCCTAAGCTCCACCTTGAGCAGATACCCCTCTCTGAGTCCGCCTCCGTACATCAGGTCTCCGAGATTGTAGACTATCGGCGTACCCTCATGATATTCCACGCCGCCTGCGCCGCTTACCCCCGAGCACACAACAAGGTCGGCTCCCGCCTCCGCAGTCTCTCTTGCAAGGAGCCTCATATAGTCCGGGACCTCCTCTCCCTCGTCTCCCCAGTAAATGTATGCGACGACGAGATCGCAGCTTCTGTTGAGAAGGCCTATCTCCCTCAAAAATCTCTCCTTCTCGGCATCATAGCATAGAAAGGCCCCGGGCCTTTCATTCCCCGCGCCCCACATAGCGTCCGGAACTCGCCTTGACGCCCCTATGAAGGCCGTCCTCATGCCGTTGATATCCTTTATGACGGCCCCTGCGGCTTCAGCTCTGTTCTCCCCCGCCCCTGTGTGATCTATCCCGGCGCCGTCAAGGGCGGAAATGGTATCTGTTAAGGCCTCGTATCCGTAGTCAAGGATATGACTGTTTGCAAGGGAGACCCCGTCTATCCCCGCCTCCCTGAGTATTGACACTCTCTCGGGATCGGCCCTGTAGACGTATTCCTTTCCCTCGTAAGCCTCCCCGCGCTCGCTGAGGACAAATATCTGATTTGCCATGAAAAAATCGGCCTCCCCGGACAGGGACAGTATCGCAGGTGACAGCACACCCTCAATGCCTCCCCCGGTGTCGTATGCTTCCTCCACGTAGCTGCTTACATACACATTTCCACCGAACAAAAGCTCCGCGTCCTTAAGTATCGGTGCCTCTCTTAGAGGAGGGTCCGATATCTTTTTTTCCATATCGGGGCTGTAAGGCTCCTTACCTTCCATATCGTTTCCTGCATAGCCTTTTGAAAAGCTCCGGGTGTATCCATCCCCGGCCGTCCCGGATCCCTCCACATACCCTCTGTCAGAAGTTCCTTCACCCTCCGCAGCCTTGCCGTCAGGATTTCCTTTGCCCTCCGCAGTCTTATCCTTCTGCGGATCCTCAGAGCCTGCAGCGCCATAGTCTTTGACTTCTCCCGCAGCAGTCACCACATAGGAGGGACTTGAGCTGTTATGAGAGCTTTCGGGGATATTCTTTAGGAAAAACCCGATCACCAGCATAAGAGCGTACACAACAATAAGGACCGCACAGATAAGGTAAAGGATCATTGATAAAAATTTTATCAGTCTTCGATCCCCGCCTTTCCCTGCGGCCTGCTTTCGGCTTCGCGGCCCGGAAGTCCTTTTTATTCGGTGTTTTCTGTCATTCGGTGCTGTCATCAGGAAAAATCAGCCTGCTATCCACTCCTTCTTTATAGTCCAGAGCCCTGCCTCGACACTGTCTGTTCCGCTGTTATCCCCTGCCTTTATGGCCTCATGGTGTCGAAAAAGCCTCTGCCAGCTCTCCATTATACGTCCCTTGAGCTCGGGATAAAAGGAACCGAGCATCACCTTTGATGGGCTCAGGCCGTAGCTCTGCAATTCCTCCGAAAATGCCTTCTCGTCGGAGTCGCTCTCTCCTATATATGAAAGGTTCAATATCTTGGTCCAATCCCTCACGTCGAAAAAAACCGCCTCCGAAACAGGGACGTCAAGTTTCAAAAGCTCGCCTCCTCCCGAGCCCTCGGCATTTCTCGGCTCGGTAAAAGACCAGTAGGGAAATTCCGCCCCCTCAGGTCTCTCCACGATCTTTTGGGCCTCCCTCACGTACCACAGATACCCTGTCAAAAAAACAGGAGTGCTCTCCCCGTACTTTGCCCTTACATACTCCTCCTTTGACACGCAGAAGCCGTCCCTCATTATGGCGTCGATGACCGGCTGTTGCTGCCTTGTATAAAGCCTTATCCTTCCGTCCGATATATGATATCTCTCACCCATTCTTCTCTAAGCTCCCATATAGTACCGTATTTGAGGTCGTTTCCCACTACAACGCTGTCATCGTAAAGCCTCATCCAGCTGTCTGTTATCTCTCTCTTAAGCTCAGGATAAAACCGTGACATCACCGCCTCCACATCGTTGGTCCCGTACATATCCATGAGCTCTCTGTGGCGCTTTGCATCCCTTTCATCAAGGGGAATGTAGGCGTAGTTCAGTATCATTCCCCACTTTGTCACATTGACAGGGGTGATGTCGTCCTCCTCCACCTCAAGCTCGATTATGACGTCGTTTTCGCCCGGAAGCATCAGGGAGTCCGACTCAAAGGCCACCCACACGGGGTAGGACACGTCCGCAGGCCGCTTCCCGACATTGGGGCCGTTTGAAGAAAGCCATTTGTAGGCAAAGAGGATTATATCGCTGTGCTCCTGATTTTCCATCCGGATATACTCCTCCTTGGTTATATACCGCCCTGTCTCCTTGAGGACCTCGGCGACGTTTTTATGCTGCCTCGTCCATACCTTTATCTTGCCCATGAAATACCTCTTTATCTGTTATGTTTCAAGATCCCGGCTCTTAAAAATCGGTACAAAAAAATGGAGCATACGGGACTTGAACCCGTGACCTCCACACTGCCGGTGTGGCGCGCTCCCAGCTGCGCTAATGCCCCATGGAGGAAGTATAGCATAGTATAAGTGAAAATCCAAGCCCGCTTCCTGTAAATATATTTATTCTTTCGGCACTGATGCTTGCCGCATTTTATGTCAGCAAATTTAAACGTCAAAGTCGATTATAAGTAAGATCTGCTATTTTGATTGACAATGTAAACCAAAGCATCTATTATTATAATAGAAAGGTGGTGATAATATGTCTACAGTTCCTACTCAAATTCGTATAGACTCCGATGTAAAAGCTCAGGCGACAGAGCTTTTTGCCAAACTCGGGCTTGACATGTCCGGTGCCGTCAATATTTTCCTCCATCAGTGCATATTGAGGGGCGGGCTTCCCTTCAGCGTTGATATACCCGATTACAGTCCCCGTACATTGGAAGCTATGGACGAAGCAAGGAGAATCTCCCGCGACAGCAATGTGCCCGCTTATACCGACATTAAATCATTAAAAAAAGCATTGGAGGAGTAATGTATAAGCTGAAATTCACTTCAACATTTAAAAAATCTTATAAAGCACTGAAAAAACGAGGTCTTGATATTTCACTGCTTGATAAAGTAATCTTTCTTCTATGTCAAGGTGTTCCATTGGATAAAAAATATAAAGACCATCGACTAAAAGGCAAATATCTTGGATTTCACGAATGTCATATCAAGCCTGACTGGCTTCTTATTTATCTTATTGAAGACGATATATTAACTCTCACTCTTGTTGATACCGGCACACATTCTGATATATTTAAGCTCTGATTGTTTATGACGTATATCCGGTTATAATATTTCAGCCATATCACTCGCAGATCCTTCCTTCCCTATAGCACAAGTAAATATACTCTCTCGACTGATAATAGAAATCTGTATTGTAATTTGATATTGCCATATCGATCCATGACGAGTATACCTCCACCAATGTGTCTGTGATGTGCTCCTCGTCATCTCCCGCAACATCCTCTATAAGCCGCTCATACACCTCGCCTATAGTCCAATAATCGGGCACAGTATATCTGCAAGAGGCAACATTATCAAAATCCCCCTCCGGAATGTCCAGCTTTGTGATAAAATCATCCGCTGTCTTTTCTATCGGCTCGCAATGAAACACGTCAGCATAGCGATAAATACGGTCAATCGCTTCCCGACCCATATATTTGACGAGTTCCGACCTTTTAAGCTTCTGTTTTCTTCCTATAAATTCTATCAAACTGCAGGTGTAAAACAATGCACTGTTATTTTTCATCTTTTACCTCACTGACTTTTACAAAAGCTAAGGTCGTTAAAGCGCGGACTGTGTGAAAACTTATTTGATGTGTCGGTTTTTTGAATTTCGCCAATGCCCAAAAGGCCTCCCTTGTGATTTTACCGTCCACAAAGTCCTGAACATAGTTAAAGATCGTGTCGTTAGCCATAGGTCCCTCCACGATATCATATTCATGTGGTTGTCCCCTTCTGCATGAAACAATGAAATCAAGCCACTCCTCAGTCATTTGTGGAAATCTCTTGATTCTCAAATTTTCATTGGGGGTGTATTCATACTCGTTTAAATATCCAACGCCGTCAAATCTTGTAGCCCAACGTACAGCCTGTTCAGGGAGAACAGTACAGTAAAATCCGAAATAAAAGTCTTTATTATATTTTTGAATTCGAATCTCAGGTGAATCTACCACTTCTTTACTTCCGTGATATAAGATCATCCGCATTCCTCCATACTTGAATCAATAATTAAACTCTTTAAATTATTATAATAGCAAATAGCGATATTATCAAATCAGTATATATTATTTTTTATGGTTCTATAATAAATGTTGGGGCGGAAGAACCGCCTCAGCATTTTTTGATATAATAAAAACACCTCCCGGGTACCGACCAAAATACACCACAGGAGGTAAATAAACAATGCAAAGTCATTATAGCA
>CALWLK010000086.1 GCA_944381505.1 uncultured Lachnospiraceae bacterium | reverse complement strand
GAGGGGAGCTTTGCGTAGAGTATCTCTCCGGCCTTCTCGTACTCTCCCTTTCTCTGAAGGATCTCAGCCTCGTTTCTGAGGCTCTCTATATTTTCACGAAGCTTTGAAAGCCTGTCGGCTCCCTGCTTCTCATATTCCCACTTTGCCTTCTGCTCGTTAAACTTGTCCCTCAGCTCCGCCAGCTCCTTCTGAAGCTCGGCGAGCCTCTCCTTGGAGGCATTGTCCGTCTCCTTCTTGAGGGCTGCCTCCTCTATCTGAAGCCTGGTGATATTCCTCTGCTGCTCATCAAGCTCCGCAGGCAGAGAATTCATCTCGGTCTTTATCATGGCGCAGGCCTCATCCACAAGGTCTATGGCCTTGTCGGGAAGGAACCTGTCGGATATGTATCTGTCGGAGAGTACAGCCGCCTGCACAAGGGCCGAATCCGTGATCTTTACTCCATGGTATACCTCGTATCTGTCCTTGAGGCCTCTCAGTATCGAGATGGTATCCTCCACGTCAGGCTCATCTACCATGACAGGCTGAAAACGCCTCTCCAAGGCGGGATCCTTCTCTATATATCTGTACTCCTCAAGGGTGGTTGCTCCTATGCAGTGGAGCTCGCCTCTTGCCAGCATGGGCTTTAACATATTCCCCGCATCCATGCTGCCCTCGGTCTTTCCGGCTCCCACTATGGTGTGGATCTCATCTATAAAGAGTATTATCCTTCCCTCGGAGTCCTTGACTTCCTTCAGTACGGCCTTAAGCCTCTCCTCGAATTCTCCTCTGTACTTTGCTCCCGCAAGGAGTGAGCCCATGTCAAGGGCAAATATCACCTTGTCCTTAAGGCTCTCCGGCACATCGCCCCTAACTATACGCTGGGCAAGGCCCTCCACAACGGCGGTCTTACCTACCCCAGGCTCTCCTATAAGCACAGGATTGTTCTTTGTCTTTCTGGAGAGTATCCTTATCACATTCCTTATCTCGCTGTCACGCCCTATCACAGGATCCAGCTTCTGCTCCCTGGCTCTCTCCACCAGATCATAGCCGTACTTGTTGAGCACGTCATAGGTATCCTCAGGATTGTCACTCACCACCCTCTGATTTCCTCTTACGGTTGACAGGGCCGAAAGGAAGCTCTCCCTTGTTATATTGTAGCTCGAAAAGAGCTTCTTCATGTCGCTGTCGGCATATTTCAAGAGAGAAAGGAATATATGCTCTACTGACACATACTCGTCTCCCATGGGCTTAAGCTGATCCTCAGCTCCCATAAGCACCTTGTTAAGGTCCTGAGAGACCGTGGTCTGCGCATTTCCCGATACCTTGGGAAGCATCTCTATGCGAGCCTTAAGATCTGATACAAATTGCTCTACAGGCACATTCATCTTCTGAAAGAGCTTGACTATAAGGCTGTCATCAAGACTCAAAAGGCTCATCAAAAGATGCTCCTGAGTGAGCGTGGTATTTCCGTATTCCATGGCGATCTTCTCGCATCCGTTGACCGCCTCTATGGATTTCTGAGTAAATTTATTTATATTCATAACTTTTCCTCCCTTCTTTGGGAAACATGCGCCGGGTAAATGATGTCCGGCTCATTCTTTTGTTTTTCCAATAACAAGATCGACTTATCTCAAAGCCGATAATAATATATCACTTATTGTTAGCACTGTCAATTAATGAGTGCTAATTTTATGATAAACATTCTCTAAAATTCTTATAAACCCAAGTGTTCCCGAACAGAGCAAATATACCCCACACACACATATTTATATCGCATGGTCTTCCGCATACAAAAAGAGAGAGCTTTTTGAGCTCTCCCTCTCTTAATAATATCCCGATAAATTTTATCTTCCTGTACCGACTATGCTCACAGGAGTAACGGAGACGGCTGTGACTCCTCTCTGATAGAGGCATCCGTCATATACCACCTTTACAGTATTTCCCTCGGAGATGCTTCCGGCTATCTCAGGGCTGCAGGCGAACTCAAAGGACATGCTGTCGCCGTCTATCATGAAGGTGTTGGTCTCGGTGTCAACGTAGTTTACAGAGCCTACGATAATGTTCTGTGATGCCTCCTCCGAGCCTCTTGCCGCCGCTGTGACTATCTTTATGGCGATGGGCGCTCCCATGGCCTCCTCGTCCTCCGCGTCAGGCTCCTCCTCGTCGATAGTTCCCACATAGGTCACGTCCACCTCGGTGCCGACGTTAAGCTCCTCTCCGCTTCCCGCCACCACATAGGCCATGACGCTTGAAAGCTCGTGAGCCTTTCCGTTGGGATCCGTAACTGTTATCTCGCTGGGGGTCATGTCTGTGATGGTTCCCACAAGGACGGGATCCTTGCCGAGGCTGTCCGCCTGCTGCTCAAGGGACATAACTACAGACACCTCTGTGACAGGGGTAACGTCTGCCTTCGCTCCGTCGTAGGAGACGTCCACAAGAGCCCCGGGGAGCACATCGTAGTCGGGATCGAGCTCAGCGTTTGTGATATCGAACACAAAGGAGCTTCCGTCAGGTCCCTGGAGGGTTATCTGCTTTCCGTTTACGGAGGTCACAGTGCCCTCATAATATCCCTCGTCCTCTATATATTCTTCGTCGTCAGAAGCCTCTGCCTGAGCCTCCCCGGCCTCTTTTGACTCGGCCTCGCTCTCCTCTTCGGCCTCTGCCTCGGTTTCCTCGACTGTCGACTCCACAAAAGCCTCAGTCTCCGCCGTATCGTCCTTTTTTCCGCAGGCGGCAGCAGCGACCGTCATAGCCAAAATGCAGGTTACAAGTAATTTCTTTTTCATATTATTTCATCTCCTCGTAAATTTCGGATCAATCTTTTATTTTATCCTTATATGTTTACTTATATTACATCAATTCCTATAAAGTTTAAATTGCATTTATCTTAATTTTATTAATGTTTTTCTTAATTGTCTGATTTGAGGTATTTAAGAAATTCCCGTGTCTCCTTATCTCTTCCACAGTCGGAGGGCTCATAAAACTTCACATCCTTTATGGCGTCCGGCAGGTACTGCTGGTCCACCCAGTGCTTGGGGAAATCGTGGGCATACTTGTATCCGACGCCCCTTCCCAGATCCTCGTGCCCTCTGTAATGGGCGTCCTGAAGATAGGGGGGTATGGGGAGGCTTCCTGACCTTTCCACCTCTTTGAGGGCATTTTCCACAGCCATATAGCTCGAATTGCTCTTCGGAGCGCAGGCCACATAGTTTGCGGCCTGGGAAAGTATTATCCTTGCCTCCGGCATTCCCACTCTCTCCACGGCAAGGCAGGCATTTACAGCTACCACCAAGGCCATGGGGTCGGCGTTTCCCACGTCCTCCGAGGCGCATATCATTATCCTCCTCGCTATAAACTTGATATCCTCCCCGGCGTAGAGCATACGGGCCAGATAGTAGGCCGCCGCATCCGGATCCGAGCCCCTCATGGATTTTATGAAGGCAGAGATAGTATCATAGTGATTGTCTCCGTCCTTGTCATATCCCACCGCGCGCTTCTGAATGCACTCCTCCGCAATGGGAAGTGTTATATGTATCTTCCCGTCCTCGGCTCTGTCTGTGGTGAGTATACCCAGCTCTACGGCGTTTAAGGCTGCTCTGGCGTCTCCTCCCGCTATGTCCGCAATGAAATGCACCGCATTGTCATCTATGACGGCATTATACATGCCCATACCTCTCTCATCGTAGACAGCCCGCCTTATAAGCTCCTCTATATTCTCCCGGGACAGAGGCTTCAACTCGAATATCTTTGAGCGGGAGAGGAGCGCGGAATTTACCTCAAAGTAGGGATTCTCCGTTGTGGCACCTATAAGGGTGACTGTGCCGTCCTCCACATAGGGAAGAAGGTAGTCCTGCTGAGCCTTGTTGAATCGGTGTATCTCGTCCACAAAGAGTATGGTACGTTTGCCGTACATTCCCAGAGCATCCTTTGCAGCGCTGACTATCTCCTCCATCTCCTTCTTTCCGGAGGTGGTGGCGTTTATTTGCCTGAATTCCGACTTCGTGGTGTTGGCTATGACCTTCGCAAGGCTGGTCTTCCCTGTGCCCGGGGGGCCGAAAAATATAACGGAGCCCAGCTTGTCGGCCTTTATCGCCCTGTAGAGAAGCTTGTCCTTCCCTATGATGTGCTCCTGTCCCACGACCTCCTCGAGAGTGGCGGGCCTCATGCGGCTTGCAAGGGGCGACTCCCTCTTCTCGTTTTTCTCGCGCATATAATCAAAAAGATCCATCTCTCCCTCCATCCGGATTTGAATTTATATTAATTATGATTATATCACATTTATGCTGTTAAAGTCTTTAAATAAGACAGTCTCGGGGCTATAATGTAAATGTCCGGTCTGTAGGGCAGTCTTGTATTCCTCTTTTAAAATATCCTCCTTATGGCCAATATGGGCCTGTAAGCCGCATTCGATATCTTTATCCCCGTCTCCTCCGTGCTTGCGTGGACTATCCTGCCTCCGCCTATGTATATGGCCGCGTGTCCGCTGTAGCATATAATGTCTCCCGGAAGGGCTTTTGCGAGATTATTTCCCACATCAGCTCCTACTCCTCTCAACGCGCGGGAGGAATGAGGCAGGGAAACTCCGAAATTGGCGTAGACGCTCATGATAAAGCCTGAGCAATCAGCCCCGTTAGTAAGGCTCGTGCCCCCGTATCTGTAGGGATTCCCCACAAACTGCACGGCAAAGTCCGCGACTCTTTGGCCCATAGGCCTCAGATCCTGCGCATTTTCCTCCTTGTCGCTTCCGGATTGCTCCTCCGAATTTTCCAAGGCCTCCTCTCCTGATTCTGCGTTCACCCAAACCTCTATCTTTTCTTCCTCGTAGACCTCTCCTCCCTCCTCGGCGTAATATATCTTTATCTCTTCCGCAAAGGTGCTTTGGGCCCCCGCTGCTGATATAAATAAGGCTGCTCCGCAAAAAGTCAATGCTCTCAAGAATTTTTTATTTATCAATATTTTTTCTGTCTCCTCTCGTTTTTTGCACGCAGAAGAGTTTACCGGACAAATTTAAAGATTCGCCTCGGATTTTTTCTACAATATTCTTACAAAAGTTTAAGTCTTTTTACAACTTTATTACTTTTTCTTAGCTGTTCATATAAAAAGCCACAAATTTAACCAAAAAAATATAGATTATTTTCAAATTATCCGTTAAAATAACCGGATGTAAGATAAAAACACTTTTTATCGGAGGATGTACCTTTGAATACAATAGACAGATATGAAATCGGAAGAAGGCTTAAGAAATGCCGCGAGGATCTCGGCCTGAGCCAAGAAGAGGTGGCCGAGCGCTGCGGTATATCCAAGTCCTATTACGGCAATATAGAGCGGGGCAAAAGAGCCATGTCTCTGGACACTCTCCTCTCCATCAGCAGCGCCTACTCTGTGAGCGCGGACTTTCTGTTGCGCGAGGGAATGGAGAGGCCTGAGGAAGCCTTCACAGCCATATTTGAGGAGGCAAAAAGGAGCGGCGAGCTCCAGTACAAAAAATTTCTGAACGCAATCACCGCCCTGTCAAAAATAGTCGAACAGCTGTAGCCTTTCAATATGATTTTTATCACTTCAACCATTTTCTGGTTTTATAGTAGACAATAAACATCACTGAGGTTATGGTCCAAGTCAAGGGATAAGAAAAGCTTATGGTCTCTTTTTTTTTTAATGATCCGGCCGCCACCGAGATCTACACTCTTTCCCT
>CALWLK010000085.1 GCA_944381505.1 uncultured Lachnospiraceae bacterium | reverse complement strand
ACTCCTCTGCTCGGCCATAATCTCGGATACCCTCATGTTCCGCTCACCTACCTGCACCGACGAGGATGTGGATGCGGCAAAGGAGCTGTCTCAAACGGCAGGGATAAAGGAGCTCAGGGAATTTGCGAGGGAGATGTTCAACGCAGGGAGCAATTTGAAGAAAAAGAGCGCGGAGGAGATATTCTTCCAGGATTTCAAGAAGTTCAACGTCAGTGACTTGGGCTTCGGAGTGGGCCAGATAAACTCCATGAACGAGGAGGATTTCCCCGAGATAATAAAGAAGCTGAAGCCCTTTATGGAGAAGACCCTTAAGGATATGAAGCTTGACATGCTTTTCTTTATGCTCACGGGAATACTCAACGAGAGCTCGGAGCTCATATGCTGCGGAAAGGGCTCGGCCGAGCTTGCCGAGGAGGCCTTCAACGTGAAGGCTTCAGACGAGGTCCTTCATCTGGAAGGCGTGGTTTCAAGGAAAAAACAGCTGGTTCCCCTTATCCTTGCGGAGCTCCAGCAGCAGTAGCGAAAAATAAGGATCAAATTTCAGGCTGACCTTTGTAAGGGGCTTCGACACTCATAAGTTCGGAGAGTTCCTCCGGGGTCAGCCTTCTTGACTCTCCCTCGGGAAGGCTTTCGTCAAGTTTAAGGGGCCCCATTGAGAGCCTTTTTAAGTAGAGGACCTCAGCGCCGAACAGGGCGAACATCCTCTTTATCTGGTGATAGCGTCCCTCCGATATGGTAATGTGAAAGACCCTGTCCCTTAATTCCTCGGGGCTGTGAGCTGTGAGTATCCTTGGAGCGGGAGAGAGCTTACAGGGGAGGGTGGGCTTTTCGTCACCTATATCCACGCCTGCCTCAAGACTCGATACAATGTCTTTATCTATAGGCCTTGAGATCTCCACGTAATAGGTCTTTTCCACATGCCTTTTCGGGGAGAGGAGCCTGTGGGCGAGAGCTCCGTCGTTTGTTATGAGCAGAAGCCCTACAGTGTCCTTATCGAGGCGGCCTACGGGAAAGAGGTCGCCTCTTTTATTGTCCTTTATGAGGTCCACGACGCAGAGCTCCCGTGGATTTCGCATATCTTTCTTTGAGGCGGATATCACTCCTGCGGGTTTGTTGAGCATGAAGTATTCAAAGGCCGCATACCTTACGGGAGAGTCGTCTATGCACACAAGGTCCTTTTCCGGATCTGTCTTAAACTCGGGCCTGAGCTTAGGCTCTCCGTTTACAGTGACGGCTCCCTTCGCTATGAGTTTTTTTACCTCGGAGCGTGTTCCCCACCCCGCCTCGCTCAAAAATTTATCAAGCCTCATAAAACATCTCCTTACAAATGGTATTTTCCTATGTCTGCCATAATTATGTGATATGAAAAGCTTACCACAAATAAAAATAAGTGAAAAGATTGTAAATGAGCTTGACTGAATAAACCGGGCTAACTATTATTGTAGAGAGAAAAAACACAAAGGAGGACGCTATGACAACAAAGATAGGAATTTTAGGCTATGGAAACCTCGGAAGGGGCGTTGAGTCGGAGATTAAGAAGAATCCCGACATGGAGCTCTACGGTGTTTTTACAAGAAGAGATCCCGATACTGTGAAGGCAGGTCTCGGGACTCGGGTTTTTGACATCGGTGAGGCGGCCTCTCACAAGGATGATATAGATGTGATGATAATCTGCGGGGGAAGCGCCACGGATCTTCCCCATCAGACTCCCGAGTACGCAAAGCTCTTTAACGTTGTGGACAGCTTCGATACTCATGCAAATATCTCGGAGCACTTTAAAAATGTTGATGGTTCGGCGAAGGCCGCAGGAAAGACCGCCCTCATATCCTGCGGATGGGACCCCGGGATGTTCTCTCTTGCAAGGCTCTACGGCAACTGCATACTTCCCGAGGGAAAAGACTACACCTTCTGGGGAAAGGGCATAAGCCAAGGTCACAGTGACGCCATAAGGAGGATAGAGGGCGTTGTGGACGCAAGGCAGTATACTATACCTGTGGAGGCGGCAGTGGAGGCCGTAAAGAGCGGAGAGCAGCCCGAGCTTACGACACGTCAGAAGCATACCAGAGAGTGCTTTGTTGTGGCCGCCGAGGGGGCTGACAAAAGGGTAATAGAGGAAAAGATAGTCAACATGCCCAACTATTTCAGCGACTATGACACTACGGTGCATTTTGTGAGCATGGAAGAATTGAAGAGGGATCACAGCGGGATGCCTCATGGAGGATCGGTGATAAGAAGCGGGGTCACAGGACCTTCAAATGAGTACAAGGACGTGATAGAGTATAATCTCAAGCTGGATTCGAACCCTTACTTTACCGCCTCTGTGCTTGTGGCCTTTGCAAGAGCGGTGGCAAGGCTTCACAGAGAGGGAAAGAAGGGAGCCTGCACTGTGTTCGATATCCCTCCCGCATATCTGAGCCCGCTTTCGGGAGAGGAGCTCAGAGCGCACCTGCTTTAAAGAACTCAAAAATAAAACTCATATGTCCCTTTCAGCGGGAGCATATGAGTTTTTATTTTACATAGCTTTTATCAAAGCCTTACTTCGCGCAGGCAACTACCTCGATCTCAACGAGAGCGTCCTTGGGAAGGGCTGCTACCTGGAAAGCCGCTCTTGCGGGGTAGGGCTCCTTGAAGAACTCCGCATAAACCTCGTTCATATCTCCGAAGCCTGCAAGATCCTTCATGAATACTGTGGTCTTTACAACTGCGGACATATCAAGTCCCTCAGCCTCAAGGATAGCCTTGATGTTTGTGAGAGACTGTCTTGTCTGTCCCTTCACCTCGTCGGAAGCGAAAGCTCCTGTTGCGGGGTCAATAGGAAGCTGACCTGAAACATAGATGAAATCTCCTGCCTTTATAGCCTGTGAATAAGGGCCTATAGCGGCGGGGGCTTTTTCTGTTGCGATTGCTTTAATGCTCATTGGCGTATACCTCTCCTTCAAATTTTGTATTATAGCTAAATGATAACACGGATAGTTTTAACCGTCAACTGTTGAAGTCCTTCAAGGCGTCGCAAATATACTGCATATCGTCTTTTTTGAACCTTTGATCGCAGGAAAGGGAGATCACATGATCATAGATATACCTCGCATCATCATGTCCTGTAAGATCCACCTCCGGGCCTACAGGCCAGTAGGTGGTGGCGTGGATGCCCCTTGCCTCCATAAATTCCTTGAAGGCCTGTCGGTCGTTTACATAGAGGGTAAAGTGGCTGGGCACGGTCTCGGGATCAAGCTCGTCAAAGACCACAGTGAACTTATCGCTCTCGGGACAGTGCTCAAGAAGATATGCGTAGTTTTCCCTGCGGGTCCTTTTAAGATTCTCGAAATCAAAGTGCTTTATTATATTCACGGAGGCCTCATCGCTTGTCTGAGCGTCAAATATCTGTCTCAGGAGAAGCTCCGCATTCCACAAAAGGTCTGTGGCGGCCTTCTTCTTCGCGGCGTTCTCCGCCGAATCCTCCTCGTGTGAGAGGCGTGTGAGCTCCTTTATGCCCTCGGTCCTCATCCTGATATGCTCATCGTGAATAGGAGCAGACTCAACATCAAAGTGTCCCTTTGTCTTTATGGCAAAGCCTCCGGCCGCAACACCTATCCACTTCCTCATACTGCCTACGATATAGTCGCAGCGGGGATATACGCCGTCACCTGAAAATATGGAGTGGGTGGTATCCTCGATGACTGCGATGCCTCTCTTTACACATTCGTCCACAAAGGCTCTGTCGTAGCGGGAAAAACCGTAGTAGCCGCAGATAGATATGATGCTTATCTTGTCGAGGACGGCAGGGTCAAATACAGGCGTCATATCCTTTTTGAAATCGTAGAAGATGAGGCTGTAGCCCTCCTTCACGAAGGGAGCGATCACGGTCTCACAGGTATAGATAGGCACATAGGCAACCTTCTTCTTGTCTCTCAGAGCATTGTCCTTGAGGGCGAGGCAGTTTGCGCAGCGCCCGCTCATGAGATATCTGAGCTCTCCTCCCTCCGGACAAAGGGAGTCCAAAAAGTGGTTTTCCTCGGGAAGGAGCTCCACCTCAGGGAAGTATCCTCCTATCTGTTTCATAATAAACACCTCCTGATATTTAAAAAGTCCCGGTTAATATATTTATCCGGTATTCAAGCTTTGTATCCTTATAAAATTTATCAATTTATTTAAAGAAAATCAATAAAATTCAATAATATGCTATAAGAAATTGACAAATAAGGCTTAAAATGCTAAAATCGTCAGGTATCGTTAATAAATGTTCCGGCAGTAAGGAGTGTATCGGTTATGTTTTTGCCGAGAGAGAGCTTTTTTCGAGAGAGAGATATAGTCTTTCGATTTTCACATATCAATTTCTCAAATCAAAATGTCATTTAGGATCCGAACACAGCGCAGGGCTGATTATCAGGTTCTCCCCGCGGCGCAGTGTTATTTTTTTGCCTTTTAGCGCATTAAAACGTTACAGCAGAAATTTGAGCTCATATGCGAGGTTATATGCGGCCTTAAAAGGCCGATAATATAAAAAATTCCATGTAGGGAGGAAAGAGAATGTACAAGTATATCATTAAAAGACTTTTGATGATGATCCCCGTTCTTCTGGGCGTGACCTTCATAGTCTTTTTCATCCTGAATGTGTCTCCCGGAGATCCGGCTGCCATGATTCTGGGTGACAGAGCTTCCGCGGAAGCTTTGGCCATGAAGAGGGAAGAACTCGGACTCAACGATCCCCTGCTTATCCGCTATTTCAACTATATCGTGGATATGCTTCACGGAGATCTGGGCACCTCTTACAAGAACAGCTTAAGCGTGTGGGAACAGGTTACAGAGCGTTTCCCCAACACGGCGATACTGGCCCTCTGCGGTATATGTGTGGCCCTCATAATAGGAATACCCACAGGTATCATCTCCGCAAAGAAACAGTATTCCATCATGGACAACTGCTCTATGGTGCTTGCCCTCATAGGAGTTTCAATGCCTGTATTCTGGCTGGGACTGCTCCTTGTTATAGTGTTCTCACTTAACCTCGGTTGGCTCCCCTCACAGGGAATGGGCTCGGGCGGAATGGAGCTGGTGAAGAGCTTGATATTGCCATCCATCACGTTGGGCACCATGTCGGCGGCCACTATTACCCGTATGACCCGATCTTCCATGCTTGAGGTAATACGTCAGGACTACATAAGCACGGCGAGGGCAAAGGGAGTTTCGGAGAGGACTGTGACCATGAAGCACATGTTGAGAAACGCCCTCATCCCCATCGTGACAGCCGTAGGACTTCAGTTCGGTTCACTCCTTGGCGGAGCCATGCTCACCGAGACTGTGTTCTCATGGCCCGGCCTCGGAAGGCTCATGGTGGATTCCATAAAGTCAAAGGACATACCTATGGTATTGGGCTCGGTAGTATTTATGGCGGTCATGTTCTCTGTGGTCAACTTGGCCGTAGACATAATTTACGCTTATATCGATCCGAGGATCAAATCACAGTATAAGAAAAAGTAAGGAGAGACGGACAGGTGAAAAAGGATAATACAACACAAGCCCAAGGCGTAAAGCAGCGCTCACTGTGGCAGGACGCCTGGAGAAGGTTCAAAAAGAATAAATTGGCCATGGTCGGATTGGTCTTCCTTGCTATTTTGGTAGTCATAGCTGTGGGAACCATAATCGTGGATCTGGTGACAAACAACTATATATATGACAATTACGTTATCAAGCAGAATCTGAGGGGAAGGCTTGAGCCCCCGAGCCTTGCACATCCCTTCGGACTTGATGAGTTCGGAAGAGACATGCTTTTGCGTATGCTCTGGGCAGTGCGCTCATCCCTGTTCATGGGAGTTATAGCCATCGTTATCTCGGGTATTCTCGGCGGACTTCTGGGAGCTGCAGCCGGATATTACGGAAAGCGTACAGACAATATCATAATGAGGTTTATGGATATACTTTTGGCTATCCCCTCAATGCTCCTCGCTATAGCTATAGTGGCGGCTTTCGGAACCAGCCTTGTGAATGTGCTTCTGGCTATAGGTATATCCTATATCCCCACCTTCGCGAGAACCGTAAGAGCCTCCATCATGACCGTAAAGGATCAGGAGTACGTTGAGGCGGCCAGAGCCGTAGGAGCCAACGATACCACCCTTATATTCAAATACATAATACCCAACGCCATGGCGCCTATCATAGTGCAGACCACCTTGGGTGTTGCGGGAGCCATACTTTCAATAGCGGGACTTTCTTTCATCGGAATGGGCGTGCAGCCGCCTACTCCCGAGTGGGGTTCCATGCTCTCAAGCGCAAGGACCTACATTCGTGACTCGTGGCATATCACAGTCATTCCCGGTATGGGCATAATGCTCACCATCCTCGCCTTGAACGTTGTGGGTGACGGATTGAGAGACGCCCTTGATCCCAGGCTTAAGAACTAACAGAAGCCCGAGCTTTTAGGAAAGGAAGAATAAAAATGGCGGAAAATAATAAATTATTGGAAGTTAAGGACTTGGTTATCCGTTACGAGACCGATGACGGAGTGGTGGAAGCCCTTAACGGAGTCAGCATAGACATTTACACCGGAAAGACCTTGGGCCTTGTGGGAGAGACCGGAGCGGGAAAGACCACACTGGCAAAGGGAATACTTAGGCTCATCCCCAGCCCTCCCGGAAAGATAGTCGGCGGAGAGGTGATATACGACGGCAAGGATCTCCTCAAGATAAGCGAGGAGGAGATGAGAAAGATAAGAGGAAAGCATATATCCATGATCTTCCAGGATCCCATGACCTCCTTAAACCCGGTCATGACGGTAAGGGATCAGATCATGGAGGTCATACTCCAGCACAACCGGATATCCAAGAAGGAGGCCGAGAAGAGGGCCGAAGATATGCTGGAGCTTGTGGGTATCCCTGCGGAGAGAGGACATGAGTATCCCCACCAGTTCTCCGGAGGAATGAAGCAGAGGGTGATCATAGCCATAGCCCTTGCATGTCAGCCCAAACTCCTTATAGCAGACGAGCCCACAACAGCCCTTGACGTTACCATTCAGGCTCAGGTGCTGGACCTTATACAGAAGCTTAAGACAAGAGACAATACTTCCATGCTCCTTATAACCCATGACCTCGGCGTTGTTGCTCAGACCTGCGATTATGTAGGCATAGTGTATGCGGGCGAGATAGTGGAGTACGGAACTCTGAGAGAGGTCTACAAGGATATGCGCCACCCCTACACCAAGGGACTCATGGCCTCCATCCCCAACCTTGTGGAGAATGTAAGAAGACTCCAGACTATAGAAGGTCTCATGCCCGACCCCACAAATCTTCCCAAGGGATGTAAGTTCAGCGACAGGTGCAAGTACGCTACGGACAAATGCCGCGAGAAGGTGCCCGAGATGGTGAATGTGGGCGGAGAACATATGGTTCGATGCATTTTGGCACAGCAAGAGAAGTAAAGGAGTGTTGATATGAAGGAAAATAAAAAAGAACTCTTGAGAGTAGAGGGCCTGAAGAAATACTTTAACACTCCCGGAGGATTGCTCCATGCGGTAGATAACGTTAATTTCTCCATAAACGAGGGAGAGACCCTCGGAGTAGTCGGAGAGTCAGGCTGCGGAAAGTCCACCATGGGAAGAGCCATACTGAGGCTCCACGAGCCCACTGCGGGAAAGGTCTTCTTTGAGGGAAAGAACATCCTCGAATATGATAAAAATAAAATGAAGCATTTAAGAAGAGATATGCAGATAGTCTTTCAGGATCCCTTTGCATCTCTCAATCCTCGTCTGACAGTGAGCGAGGCCATTGCGGCTCCCATGCTGATACAGAAGCTTTACACAAAGAAGGACAAGGAAGCGCTTCAGAAGAGAGTATCCGAGCTGATGGAGATGGTAGGACTCGCAGACAGGCTTAAAAACTCCTACCCCCACGAGCTGGACGGAGGAAGAAGACAGCGTATAGGTATAGCCAGAGCCCTGTCTCTTAAGCCCAAGTTCATCGTATGCGATGAGCCGGTCTCAGCTCTCGATGTTTCCATACAGGCTCAGATCCTCAACCTCATGCAGGATCTTCAGGATGACCTGGGACTTACATATATGTTCATAACCCACAACCTGTCCGTGGTAAAGCACTTCTCGGACAATATAGTGGTAATGTATCTGGGACAGATGGTGGAGATGGCTCCCACAGAGACCCTCTTCAAGAATCCCGTCCATCCCTATACTCAGGCTCTCCTGTCGGCTATACCTATTCCGGATCCTGACTATCCCATGAACAGGATACTCATGAAGGGAGAGATAACTTCCCCCATAGATCCGGAGCCGGGATGCCGTTTCTATAAGAGATGTCCCTACGCGAAGGACTGCTGCAAGAACCCTGAGATAGGCTTGAGAGAGGTGGAGCCCGGACACTTTGTATCCTGCGAGAGAATAGGAGATCCGGAGCTTTCCGAGAACAGATAGCCGGCAAAAGAGATAAAGGGGATATATCTGCTGATGCTGATATATCGGGCCGAGGTCCTCGGCCGAAAAATGAACCGTTAAATGTGAGAAAACACATTTTTTATGCGGATAAAAAAAGAAAGAGGAGGCAATATGAAAAAGAATCTGAAAAAACTTATTGCATTGACCCTCGCGGCTACTATGGCTATGAGCCTTGTAGGCTGCGGAGGCGGTGGAGATTCTTCCACATCTTCAGGCGGAAGTGATTCCGCAGAGGCAACAACAGGAGAGGGGGGATATAAGGACACCCTCATCTGGGCACAGGGAGCCGATGTAACATCAATGGATCCCCATCAGGGAAAGGAGACCCCCGCAGTAGAGGTAACAGATCAGATATTTGATACCCTCACTGTAGTAAACCCCGCGACCAACGAGCTGGAACCTCAGATCGCAGAGTCATGGGAGCAGACTGACGATCTCACATATGTGTTCAAGATCCGTCAGGGCATCAAGTTCCACGACGGCTCAGACCTCACAGCTGAGGATGTTAAGTTCTCTCTGGAAAGAGCTATCAACTCAGCGTCAGTATCCTACATAGTTGACTTCATCGACACTGTTGAGGTAAACGACGACTACACAGTTACAGTTACCACAAAGTTCCCCTACGCTCCTACCTTAAGGAACCTCTCGGTTCCCTTCGCAGCCATAGTACCCAAGGCTGTAGTTGAGGCTGATGAGGAGGGCTTCAAGACCAACCCCATCGGCTGCGGACCTTACAAGTTCGTTGAGTGGAAGCAGGGCGATTCAGTGACCCTTGAGGCCTTCGACGATTATTTCGGAGGAAAGCCCGCTACAAAGAACCTTATCATGAAGGTAATACCCGAGGCTGCTCAGAGGACTATCGCTCTTGAGACAGGTGAGGTGGACCTCGCTTACACCTTGTCCAGCAACGATGTAGACAAGGTAAGAGAGAACCCCGATCTCCAGCTCTTCGAGGGTCCTTCAATGGCATGTGAGTACATCTCCATGAACATGAAAAAGGCTCCTTTCGACGATCAGAGAGTAAGAGAGGCTATAAACCTCGCCATAGACCGTCAGCTCATCGTTGACACTATCCTTAACGGCTCAGGTACAGTGGCAGACTCCATCATAGCTCCCGATGTATTCGGATACTCAAGCCCCGGAGCTTATGAGTACAATCCTGAGAAGGCTAAGGAGCTTTTGGCGGAGGCGGGATATCCCGACGGATTCACAACAAGCCTTTGGACAAGCGACAGCCAGGTTCGCATAGAGGTTTGCCAGGCCATCACAGCTATGCTTATGGAAGTTGGCATACAGTGTAATGTTGAGGTAATGGAGTTCGGTAGATTCATCGAGCAGACCTCAAACGGAGAGCACGATATGGCTATATTCGGATGGACCACATCCTCAAAGGATGCTGACTACACCTTCTATTCACTTGAGCATTCAAGTCAGCAGGGTGCACCCGGAAACCGTACCTTCCTTGATGATCCCGAGGTCGACGCTCTCATAGAGGAGGCAAGACAGACAACGGACGAGCAGGTAAGACTTGACACCTACAAGGAGCTCCAGGTTCTCCTCAAGGAGATCAGCAACAACGCGCCTATCTACTACAACGACGTTGTTGTAGGAGCAAGCGCAAAGGTTGAGGGCTTCGTTCCCGACCCTATCGAGTACCACAAGCTTGATCAGGTAAAGGTTGCCAACTAATTTAATATTTAAAATAAAGTGAGGATGCCTCAGGGCATCTTCACTTTAACGATTAAATAAAATTAAAAGAGAGGATAAGATTATGAGATTAGCAAACATCACATGGCCTAAGGCTCAGAAATACTTTAAGGAGAACGACATGGTGCTTTTGGGAATAGGAAGCATCGAGTGCCACGGCAGACATATGCCTCTCGGAACAGACACCCTCATTCCCGATAAGCTTCTCGAACTCATTGAGAAGAAGAGCGATGTGCTTATCGCCCCCACCCTTCCCTATGGAGCTTGCGAGTCGTTAAAGCCTTACCCCGGAACGATAGATCTCGGCTCCGAGCTTCTTTATCAGCTTCTCTACAGAGTTGTTGAGAACCTCTATGACCACGGTGCAAGGAAGATAATGATCCTTAACGGACACGGCGGAAACATAAAGACCATAGAGAGAGTTGGCATGGAGTTTGAGAAGAAGGGCGCTATAGTAGTTATGCTCAACTGGTGGCTCATGACTTGGGATATGAATCCTGCATGGAAGGGCGGCCATGGCGGAGCCGAGGAGACTGCAGGCGTCATGGGAGTTGACCCTAGCCTTATCGATTATGATGAGCTCACAGATGAACCCCTTAAGTTCAAGGATCTCACAGACGAGATCAAGACAACACATTTCAGGAATGTAGAGTACAAGGGAGTAACTGTGGAGGTAATAAGGACTACCCCCAATGTCACAGACAATGGATGGATAGGGCCCGATCATCCCACCAAGGCTACTGTAGAGTGGGGCAATGAGATGCTTAGCACCTGCGCCGACTACATAGTTGATTTCATGGAGGAGTTCAAGAAGGTGGACCTTCAGAAGGCCCTCCACAACAATCAGTTCGGATATTGATTCGGAAGTTGGGCCGTTAGACAAAAATAAAATTTAAGTGAAAAGGCGGTATCAGACTATGGACAAAAAACAAAATCTGCAGATGATAGCTGATATATCAAATGCAAACGGAGCTCCCGGCTTTGAGGACGAGGCGGTAAAGCAGATACGCCTCCATGCCGAGGGACTCGGGGAGATCAAGGAAGACAGCCTGAGAAATGTCTATATCAACAGGAAAGAGAACAAGGGAGGCCGTCCCATGGTCCAGCTGGACGCTCACAGCGACGAGGTGGCCTTTATGGTTCAGGCCATACGTCCTGACGGAAACCTGAGGATAATACCTCTCGGAGGCTGGGTGACTTCAAATATCCCCGCCCACAAGGTTTGGGTCAGAAACGGAAAGGGAGAGTATATTCCCGGCATCACTGCCAGCAAGCCCCCTCACTATATGACAGACGAGGAGAGAAACAAGGCCCTCTCCATGTCGGACATCACAGTGGATGTTGGAGCTGTCTCAAAGGAAGACGCTGTAGAGAATTTTGATATAAGGATAGGAGAGCCTGTGGTTCCGGATGTGACCTTCACCTACGACGAGAAGCATGACCTCATGGTGGGGAAAAGCTTCGACTGCCGTCTCGGCTGCGCCTCCATCATCAGCACCTTGAAGGAGCTTGAGGGTCAGGAGCTCTCGGTAGATGTGATCGGAGCATGCTGTTCCCAGGAGGAAGTGGGAACCAGAGGATCACAGATAACCTGCCGCACGGTAAAGCCCGATATAGCTATAGTTTTTGAGGGCTGCCCCGCAGATGACACCTGTGTGGAGGAGTACATGGTTCAGACTGCCATCAAGAAGGGCCCCATGCTTAGGCATATAGATGCGAGGATGATAACAAATCCCCGCTACCAGAGATATGCCCTTGATCTTGCAGAGGAACTGGGCATACCCGTGCAGGCCGCTGTGAGATCCGGAGGAAGCACAAACGGAGCGAATATCCATCTCTCGGGAGAGGGCGTTCCTACTATAGTTATAGGAGTGCCTGTCCGCTACGCCCACACTCACTACGGAATATCCTCATATGCGGATTATGAGAACGGAGTGAAGTTGGCCGTTGAGATATTGAAGAGACTTGACGCTGATCTCATAAAGAGCTTCTAAAGAGCTCATATCAATTTAAACAAAGGACAGAGAGAAGTCTTTTATCCCTGTCCGGGCACTGAAGGCCCGGACGGGGATATTTTTATTTGACAATACAGCGGCATACAGTCTAAAATAATAAGACAGAAACAGTTTGTGTTATATTTGAGAGGTAAGCGTATGGACAGAAGGATTAGAGTTGGAGTAATGGGCGCTGCCGGAAAGATGGGCAGAGAGATAATGAAGGCCGTCATGAGAGATGACGCGCTGGAGCTTTGCTGCGCCGTGGACGTGAATATGTTGGGAACAGACTGCGGGGAGCTCTGCGAGGCCGGAAGCTGCGGCATACTTATAAGCGGAGATCTCGCAGGTACTATAGATGAAATGAGGCCTGACGTGATGGTGGACTTTACCATAGCCAAGGCCGTATCCCAAAATGCACCCGTTATTTTGGAGAAGGGAGTCAACCTTGTCATCGGCACCAGCGGAGTCAGTGAGGAGGACCTGAAAAGATTCGACGAGCTTGCAACAGCAAATGACTGCGGAGTGTTCATAGCTCCGAACTTTGCCATAGGCGCTGTTTTGATGATGAAGTTTGCAGCCGAGGCCATCAAATATATGCCTTATGCAGAGGTGATAGAGCTTCATCACGACCACAAGAAGGATGCTCCCTCCGGAACTGCCGCGGAGACCTTAAAGAAGATGGCCCAAAACAGGGAGAGCTTTAAACAGGGAGCTTATGATGAGTTTGAAAAGATCAAAGGCTCAAGAGGCGGAGAGTATGAAGGCATGAGAGTCCACAGCGTGAGGCTCCCGGGCTATGTGGCCCATCAGGAGGTGATATTCGGAGGCTTGGGGCAGACCCTCACCATAAGGCATGACTCCATAAGCAGGGAGAGCTTTATACCGGGTATACTTCTCGCCATCAAGAAGGTGGGAGACATAAAGGGGCTTTTGTCGGGCCTTGACAACATCTTGTAAAACGGAACTGCAAAGGAGATAAAAGCTTGGCTTTGATCATACAGAAATTCGGCGGGACCTCAGTGGCGACCCCGGAGGCCAGAAAAAGGGTGAGAAGAAAGATAGAGGGAGCCGTGGAAAGAGGAGACACGGTGGTAGTCACCGTATCAGCCATGGGAAGGAACGGCGCTCCCTACGCCACAGACACCCTTTTAGGGCTTGCGGACAATGACAGGGATCCCATAATGAAGTCCAACATGGACCTCCTTATGAGCTGCGGCGAGATAATATCAGCGGTGACTCTTGCGGAGGAACTGAAAAAGGATGGCTATGAGACCATAGTTCTCACAGGCGGACAGGCGGGAATAATAACCAACGAAAATTTCGGGGACGCAAGGATAATAGACTTCAGGCCCGAAAACATGAAGAAATATATCGACGAGGGAAAGCTTGTAATAGTCACAGGCTTCCAGGGCATGACCGAGGACGGCAGAGTGACCACTCTCGGAAGGGGAGGGAGCGACACCTCGGCAAGCGCTTTGGGCGTGGCTCTGGATGCGGACATGGTGGAGATATACACGGACGTGGAGGGAATAATGACGGCGGACCCCAGAGTCGTTCCCGACGCTCGTATATTGGATTATGTCACCTACGATGAGGTCTGTAACCTCGCATCTCAGGGAGCCAAGGTGATCCACCCGAGAGCTGTGGAGCTGGCAAAGCTCAAGGGCATACCCTTAAGGGTGGCCTCCACCTTCACAGACGCCAAGGGCACAATAATAAAGGAAAGCGACGACAATATGAGAGAGAAGCTTATCACAGGGATAACGGCCCTTTCGGGCATAGTTCAGATCTACGTCAAAAATGAAGCCAAGGATCAGAAGAGGTTTTCTAACCTCTTGACAGATATAGCCGAGAACGGCATAAGCCTCGACTTTATAAATATTTGCCCTGACGAGGCGGTATTTACAGTTAAGGATGAGGACAGTGACAAGGCGTCGGAGATAATAGAGAAAAGCGGATTTCCCTACAGGCTTGTGAAGGACTGCTGTAAGGTATCTGAGGTAGGTGCAAATATCCAGGGTGTGCCGGGGGTTATGGCAAAGATAATGGCGGCGCTCACAAGGGAGGGGATAGAGGTGCTTCAGACCTCGGACTCCTACACTACCATATGGTGTCTCATACATGACAGGGACAAGGATAAGGCCGTGAGGGCGCTGCATGATTTCTTTACAGGCGCCAACAACGAGACGGGATTTTAATCATTAAGGCGATAGCCGGGAGGATGCGAAAATGAAGTTCGGAAGAGTTATGACTGCAATGATAACCCCCTTTGACAAGGCGGGAGAGGTAAATTACGAGAGGATGGACGAGCTCTCAAGGCATCTCATAGCAAACGGGAGCGATTCACTCTTGGTGACGGGAACTACGGGGGAATCCCCTACGCTCTCGACAGATGAGAAGCTCAGGCTCTTTGAAACTGTCAGAAAGGCCGCCTTAGAGGAGGGGGAGAAGCTGGGAAAGAAGATACCCGTCATAGCCGGCACGGGGTCAAACAACACCCGCGCAAGTGTGGAGTTCACAAAGCAGGCCGAAAAGATAGGCGTAAACGCTGTGCTTGCAGTAGTACCCTATTACAACAAGCCCTCTCAGGAGGGGATGTACAGGCATTTCGTGAGTATAGCTGAGGCCTCGAGCCTTCCCGTCATCATGTACAATATTCCCGGGAGGACAGGAGTCAATATGCTCCCCGAGACCATAGCAAGGCTTTCGGAGCACGAAAACATAGCGGCTGTAAAGGAGGCGGCGGGAAGCCTTGAGCAGGTCAGTCAGATAAGGCAGCTTACCTCGGATGACTTTGATATTTACAGCGGAGACGATTCCCTGACACTTCCCATGCTCTCAGTAGGGGCTCAGGGAGTGATAAGCGTCGCATCTCACATAATGGGAAGCGAGATAAACAAAATGTGCACCGAGTTCTTCAAGGGAAACATATCGGAGGCGGAGGCCCTTCACAAAAAGCTCTACGGACTTTTCAAGGTCCTTTTCATAGTGTCGAACCCCGTTCCCGTAAAGTATGCTCTCAGAAGAGTCTGGAAGGACGTCGGAGGCGTGAGACTTCCACTTTGCGACATGGGAGACGCCGAGAAGAGAAAGGTGGACGCAGTCCTTTCGGAGCTCGGACTTCTCTAAAAGCTCTTGACATTCGGCTTTTATGTGTTAAAATTTTATGGAAACGGCTCGAGATATACGGAGCCAAACTGAATACCAAAGGCTGTGAGGATGCACAGTAGGCCTTGGATATACTCATGAGAGAGGCGAGTCGTCGGCTGAGAGCCCGCCGAGTCAATGTACGAGGATGAAATTCACATCGGAGCCGCAGCGCTGAAATCCTGCTGTATTGGGGAGTGTAGGTGTTGACGTTGATGCGCGTAAAGCATAAATGAGTGCCGATAGAGGGACGGCATGACTCCTTTTGGGAGCGATTCGTCCTTTAAATATCGGAATGAGGGTGGTACCGCGGTTCCCCGTCCCTTTTTGGGACGGGGACTTTTTGCGTATATAAGACTCAATACATTTGAGCTTCTATTTTATAAAAGAGGAGAGAAAACTTATGAACGAACAGCTTTTAAAGATCACCGAGGAGGCTCTTAAGAAGATCGAAGCCTGTGAAAACCTCGATATGCTGAACGACGTCCGCGTGGAGTATCTCGGAAAGAAGGGACACATCACAGCCGTGATGAAGGAGATGAAAAACGTGCCCGCCGAGGAGAGACCCGCCTTCGGACAGATGGTAAACGACGCGAGAAATAAGGTGGAGGAGGCCCTTGAAGCTGAGAAGACGAAGCTTCAGGCGGCTCTCAGAGCCGAAAAGCTCAAGGAGGAGGTAATAGACGTTACACTTCCCTCTAAGAAATCAAAGGTCGGACACGGACATCCCTGTCAGATAGCTCTCGACGAGGTGGAGAGGATATTCGTGGGAATGGGCTATGATGTCGTGGAGGGCCCCGAGGTAGAGTGGCAGGAGTACAACTTCACAAAGCTCAATATACCCGAGGGACATCCGGCAAGGGACGAGCAGGATACCTTCTACATAAACGATCAGATACTTCTCAGATCTCAGACCTCCCCTGTGCAGGCGAGAGTCATGGAGCAGGGCAAGCTCCCCATAAGGATGATCGCCCCCGGAAGAGTGTTCCGCTCGGACAGCATAGACGCCACACACAGCCCCTCCTTCCATCAGATAGAGGGCCTTGTGATAGACAAGCATATCACCATGACCGATCTCAAGGGAACTCTGGACGAGTTTGCAAAGGAGCTTTTCGGACCCGAGACAAGGACCAGATTCAGGCCTCACCACTTCCCCTTCACAGAGCCCTCGGCAGAGGTGGATGTGAGCTGCTTTAAGTGCGGAGGAAAGGGCTGCCGCTTCTGCAAAGGAGAGGGTTGGATAGAGATACTCGGCTGCGGAATGGTACATCCCCATGTCCTGGAGATGTGCGGCATAGACCCTGAGGAGTACACGGGCTTCGCTTTCGGAGTGGGCCTTGAGCGTATAGCTCTCCTCAAGTACGAGATAGATGATATGAGACTTCTCTATGAGAACGATCAGAGATTTCTCAATCAGTTTTAATGAAAATTAATTTCGGAGGAAAATAAAGTGAATACACCGCTTTCATGGATAAAGGATTACGTGCCGGATCTGGACTGCACGGCGCAGGAATACAGCGACAGGATGACCCTCACGGGAACAAAGGTGGAGGGCTATGAGGAGCTCTCCAAAAATCTCGAGAGGATAGTAGTGGGAAGAGTTGAAAAGGTGGAGAAGCACCCGGACGCGGACAAGCTGGTGGTTTGTCAGGTGAACGTAGGCGAGGAGACGGTACAGATAGTTACAGGAGCTCCCAACATCCCGGTGGGATCATCGGGACAGCTCGTTCCCGTGGTACTTGACGGAGGCAAGGTAAAGGGAGGCCATGACGGAGGACCTCTCCCCGAGGAGGGAATAAGGATAACCGCGGGAAAGCTGAGAGGAGTCCCCTCCAACGGAATGATGTGCTCCATAGAGGAGCTTGGCTCGGATCACAACGCCTATCCGTTGGCTCCCGAGTCGGGAATTTATATATTTGACGAGGGCCTCATAAACGAGCTCTCCTTAAAGCCCGGAGATGACGCTGTCTCGGCCCTCGGAATGGACGACACTGTCGTGGAGTATGAGATCACCTCAAACCGAGTGGACTGCTACGCTGTGACCGGCATAGCCAGAGAGGCCGCAGCCACCTTCGGGAAGGAGTTTCGTGAGCCCGAGGTGAAGGCGACAGGAAACAGCGAGGACATAAACGACTTCCTTAAAGTGACGGTAAACAATACGAAGCTTTGCCCCCGCTACTGCGCGAGGATGGTAAAGAACATAAAGTTCGCCCCCTCGCCGGAGTGGATGCAGAAGCGCTTAAGAAACAGCGGCATAAGGCCTATAAACAATCTTGTAGATATAACGAACTTTGTCATGGAGGAGTACGGACAGCCCATGCACGCCTACGACTACGACCTCATAAGAGGACATGAGATCATAGTGGAGACTGCAAAGAACGGGGACAGCTTCGTCACCCTCGACGGCCAGGAGAGAAAGCTCGACGAGACTGTCCTCATGATAAACGACAAGGAGGGCGGAATAGGAATAGCGGGCATCATGGGAGGCGAGAACTCAAAGATCACCGATCACGTCCATACCGTAGTGTTCGAGGCTGCAAACTTTGACGGAGTGAATATCCGTCTCTCCGCAAAGAAGATAGGTATGAGGACCGACGCCTCCTCCATATTTGAGAAGGGCCTTGACCCCAACAACGCCGAGAAGGCCATAAACAGGGCTTGTCAGCTTGTGGAGGAGCTCGGCTGCGGCGAGGTCGTGGGAGGAATGATAGACGTTTACCCCGTAAAGGACGAGGAGGTAAGGGTCAAATTCGAGCCCGACAGGATAAACAGCCTTCTGGGGACAGATATTGACGAGGCTGAGATGAAGTCGGTATTTAAGAAGATAGGCTTGGGCTTCGACGAGGCCTCCGGCGAGGTGACAGTTCCCACCTTCAGAAGAGATCTTCACTGCACGGCGGACCTTGCGGAGGAGGTGCTTCGCTTCCACGGCTACGACAAGATAGCAAGCACCCTTCCCGTGGGAGAGTCCACTACAGGAAAGCTCTCCTACAAGCTGCGCATAGATCAGATAGCGAGGAATGTGGCTGAATTCTGCGGCTTCTCCCATGCCATGACCTATGCCTTTGAGTCCCCCAAGGCCTTCGAGAAGCTTCTCGTTCCCGCTGACAGTGAGCTGAGAAAGACTGTGGTTATCTCAAACCCCTTGGGAGAGGACTTCTCCATAATGAGGACTCAGCCTGTAAACGCCATGCTCACAGCCCTCTCCTTAAACTACAACAGGAGAAACGGGGACGTAAGGCTTTACGACCTTGCAAATATATATATACCCAAGGCTCTGCCCCTCACAGAGCTCCCCGACGAGAGAGAACAGCTAACTCTGGGTGCCTACGGGGAGGACGTGGATTTCTTCGTCATGAAGGGCGTCGTTGAGGAGCTCCTTGACCATGTGGGAATGAGGGGAAAGGTACACTATGACCCCGCCTGCGAAAAGCCCTGGCTCCACCCCGGAAGAAAGGCGGACATAAAGTATAACGGGGATATGATA
>CALWLK010000084.1 GCA_944381505.1 uncultured Lachnospiraceae bacterium | reverse complement strand
CGGACACATTTTCCGAGGTAAGGCCCGACAGAAGCTCGGGATGCTCTCTCAGATACTCCTCAAGATTTCCTGTCTCATCTATGGAGTAGACGGCGGCTCCCTTTGCAACCTTCCTTCCGTTGGGAATATAGTAATTAAAGTATCCGCTCTTTTCGCAGTTGACCACCTGCTCCTCCCGAAGGATGATCCCTGTGTAATTGTGCTCCTTTACTATACTGCCCTCCTCGACCTCATAGAACTTGACAGGATCGCTCCGAATATAAGAGTACACACTAAAAACAATGTAGACAAAGATAATGAAAAAAATTATCATGCCTACATTGAGTTTGAATTTTCTTTTTATGCGTACTATCTTTTTATTCTTGTTCTTTTTTTTAGTCATCAGAAAAAAAGTGCAGTTCAGGCAGGCCCTAAATTATAATGCTACTGCAACATATTCCTTTAAAGATTCAGGCAGATCCTCGCTGTCCATGGAAACACTTACTATAAAGTTAACATGATACTTCTCTGAAAGTTCTGCGAGCTTGTTTATAGCCGATGTGATATCGGTGCCGTAAAGGTTTGCTATCTTCAAAAAGCTGTCGAGGAACATATACTCGAGATCGTGATCTTGAGATATAACTCCGCTGATAAATCCTATGAATCCGTCCTCGGAATCAACAGGAAAATTGCTGACATTTATGAGCCTGATCTTGTTGCTGAGCTCATACATATGCTGTGAACTCTTGTCCAAATAAACTATATTTCCCTGGGCCTCCTTAACAGCCTGCTCCGCTCTGAGAAGCAGCTCTTTTGTCTTGCCCTTTCCCTTGCCTCCGACAATTAATTGAACCATAAACTTCTCCTCCTTAAAGTCAGTCATGTTGTGTGTTTATTAAATTATAGTACATTTACAATTTTTACGCAAGATTTTAAGCCTTATTTGTTGATTTTTTGTAAAAGGCACGCAGTGCCGTTGTAGAGTGAATCATAGGAGGGGGCCTTCATTGTCACAGAGATATAATTGTCTCCGGAATCGCTCCTCTCTCCCATGACGAGACAAAATCCCGCCGCGTTGGTGTGTCCTGTTTTTGACCCGCTTACATGGAGCCCCGCTGGCAGGGAGAATTTCCCCGCCAAAAAGCCGTTTCCGTTCTGCCAGCTCTCCGTCTTGGGATTTCCCTCCGCGTCCTCAAAGGTTGCGGTATAGGACGGCGTCGAGGCGATCTCTCGAAACTCATCGTACTTCATGGCCTCGTTCATTATGAGATAGAGGTCGTAGGGCGTCGTATAATGATCCTCATCCGGGAGCCCGTGAGGGTTTGTGAAATGCGTATGAGACGCCCCAAGCCTTGCAGCCTCCTCGTTCATCAGGTCCACAAATGCCTCAACGCTCCCTGAGATATGGCAGGCTATCGCCGCCGCCGCATCATTTCCCGATGGTATCATGAGCCCGTAAAGCAGATCCCGCATGCTTATCCTGTCTCCGGGCTTCACGTTTGCCATTGAGGAGCCTGAGACGGTGATGTCGGAATCCTCCGGTATGGTGACCATATCATCAGGGTTTGAATTCCTGAGAGCCAAAAGGCAGGTCATTACCTTGGTGGTGGAGGCAGGATAAAAGGTCTCATATATATTGTGAGCACTTATCACCTCTCCGGTGTCGATGTTGAATAAGAGAAAGCCCTCGGCATCCACATCCTCTGCGTCAAGGTCTCCCGTGAAATCAGGCACACAAAGATCGGCCGCAAAGGGCTCCGCCCTTAAGCTGCCGTCACTGTAGACCTGATCCATATTAAAGCTGCTGAAATTATATGCCTTTTCGAGCTCGATACTGCGGCTGCAGGAAATACAGCAGGTTGAAAGAGCAACCGCAGCAAGGAGCGCTGTCTTTGATAAGTATCGTCTCAACGATTCTCTCGCCATTCCAAGTCTCCGTTTTCAAGAGCGTGTATCAGAAGCTCGGCGGTAGCTATGTTTGTTGCAAGAGGAATACTGTAGCTGTCACAGAGCTTCGACACATTGTTGATGTCAGGCTCGTGGGTCTTAGGTGCCACCGGATCCCTCAAAAAAATGACCATATCTATGTCATCCGCCGCAATCTGCGCCGCCATCTGCTGCTGTCCTCCAAGATGCCCCGGCAGATACTTGTGCACGTGCAGATTCGTCACTTCCTCTATCAGTCTGCCCGTAGTCCCCGTAGCATACAGCTCATGCTTTGAAAGGATGCCTCTGTATGCAATGCAGAAATTCTGCATGAGTTTTTTCTTGGTGTCATGTGCTATCAGTCCGATCTTCATACATTCTCCTCCTTTTACTTCGTCTTTCGCTGCAAACCTACATTCAGCACTATCCCCATGCCGATATAGATACTCAACAGTGAAGAAACCCCTCGACTGAAAAACGGTAACGTAACCCCTGTTGTCGGGAAAAGTCCCATGGCTACAGCGATATTTGTGAAGGTCTGGAAAGCCAGCCAAGCGGTCATTCCCACACATATAAGCTTTCCCGCCATGTCCTTAGATTTTCCCGCGTGAAAAAGTGTAAGTATTATGATAAGGAGAAAAGCGGCTAAAATAATAACACACCCCCGAAAGCCGAGCTCCTCTCCGATTATCGCAAAAATAAAGTCCGTATCCTCCTCAATAAGGAAATTTCCCGCCTTCACGGAATCTATACCGGTACTGTAAAGCCCTTTTCCGTATAGGCCTCCCGAGCCTATGGCAAGCATAGAGTTCTCCTGCTGATAAAAGGTGTTTGAATACTGCTCAGGGTACAAAAATCCAAGTATCCTCTGCTTCTGATACGGAAGAAGCGGAAGCTTTTCGTACAGGTCAGTGCGGAAAGTGTACATTACTGCCCCGAAAATGGCGAGAAAGCTTCCCACCACGCCGAAGACCCATTTAAAGCTTATGCCTGAGGCAAATACCATAAACGAAAATATAACGGTGATTATGATGGTGGTCGAAAGATTCGGCTGCGCAAGTATGAGAGCCGCAGGAACGGCAAACAGCAGAACTCCCTTGAAAAAGGTCCTCACCGTGCTCACGCTGTCGCTGTGCTTTTCATAAAAGCCTGCGAAAAATAAAATGATCCCCACCTTACAGAACTCGGATGGCTGCACCTGTCCCAAAACCGGAAGGTTTATCCAGCGGCCGGCTCCCTTATGTACTATTCCCAAGAGCTTTACCGCCACAAGAAAAAGTATGCAGACCGCAAAGATCAGAAAGGAATATTTGATAAGCTTTCTGTAGTCTATAAAGGATACGATGACACATGCGCAAACTCCGGCAAGAGAGCCTATTACCTGTCGGCTCACTGTGGCGGCATCCATGTTGGAGGCGCTCCTTATAATGAGTATGCCGCATATGTTCAGGCCTATCATCAAGAACAAGAGAAAGAAATCATAATATTTTATATCGTAGTCAAATCTCATTCACAATTTCCTTATTACCAGTATACACTTAATTAATCAGGCTGTCACTAAAAAATGACAATTGTTTTTCCAAAAAATACAAGCTTCTCACTATGGTTTTAGTCGGTTATATTGAAGGTTTGTATGGAGGAAGCATCCGTATTGAGGATGTCCGCAAGGTCTATATCACCGTAATAATATCTGTAGACACTCTTTGCGAGAGAAGCCGCGTTTCCCGAGGAATATCCGAAGGGGATATTTACGGTGACCGCTATCTCAGGGTTCTCGTAGGGTGCGTAGGATATGAACCAAGCATGATTTCCTCTGGTGCTTATCTCCTCCGCGGTTCCGGTCTTACCTGCTATGTTCACAGTATTGAAATTCGAGAAAACGTCCTTTCCCACACCCTCGGTTATAAGATCTCTCATTCCCTGCTTCATGATGTGCCATGTACTGTCGGAGAGCTCCACTGTGCCTATCTGCTCCGCAGAATAATCCTGCTTCAATACTCCGTCCGCATCAGTCTCCTTGTCTATAAGATTTAAATCAAAGAGCTTACCGTTATTTGCCAGAGCGGTGACGTATCTTGATATCTGCACGTTGTTGAAGGAGTGAGTTCCCTGTCCGAAGGCGGAACGCTCAGGGTCCTCGCCGGATATCTGGGGAGCTCTCTCGTCTATCTGTATCCCTGAAGGCCTGTCGAGGCCGAACATGGAGGCGTACTTTGCGATCTTCTCTATTCCGGTGGACGTAGAGTAATTGCCCTCCTCGTCGGTGGCCAGCCTGTGTCCGTATTCGGCGAAACAGAAGTTGCAGGAGTTGGATATAGCACCCTGCACGGAAAGATCACCGTGTCCCGGAATACCTATCCAGCACTTTATGGTGGGATGCACAAGGTCGTACTCTCCGGTACAGTCTATGAGCTCCTCAATACCCACTGCCCCCTCCTCCAAGACTGCCGCGGCGGATATGGGCTTGAAGGTGGAGCCCGGAGCCTTGTTGGTCTGTGTCGCGGAGTTGATGAGCGGAAGCGAAAGGTCGTTTAAGCACTGATTGAAGTAATCCGAATCGCTGATCCTGTTGTTGTCATAGCCGGGATAAGTCACCAGAGCCTTCACGTCCCCGGTGTTTACGTCCGTCACCACCACGGAGCCCATGCAGGGATCCAAGGCAAGCTGAGCAGGAGTGATGTCTATATCTATTATCCTCTGCATGAAAAATCTGTAGGCCTGATCCTCGTCCCCCGATGACAAGGCGTTGTAGGCCTGCTCGTCATACTCTAAAACGCCCTGCTCATAGAGGGCCATGCAAAGGAGTGAGGCTGTGACCTGCGTCCTGTCGATTATCATGTACTTGTATATAAGCTTGTCAAAGGACACATCCTCCGAAAGCTTTGTCATGACGAAATCCACTATCTCTGAAAAGAGATCGTCGGCGTCCGCATAGGGGCTTTGGCCGTCGGAATCAAGACCTTCGGTATTTATCCATCCCTCGGATATGCCGGAATATATGTAATCTCTGAGAGATATGGAATCCTCTCTCCAGCCAAGATAGCTCTCCGAGGTAACGTCTATCTTGGAGCTGTCTATTATTCCCGCATTCGCGGAGGCAAGGTAGTCATAGATATATACCATGTATCCTATATATTCGTCGGAGAGCTCGGACATAGACCTTGAATCAGAGCTCATGAGCTGGTCGTAAATGACCTCGAGGACCTGCTCCTTGTGAGCGCTGAAGGCCTGTCCAAGGCGAGATTCGGCATATCCTGCATCCTCCTCGGTAAAGTGCTTATAGTCGAGTATGTTGTTGTTTATCAGTTGGAAATAAGCGTCGTCAGCGGGGATAACTATCTGGGAGGCAAACTCTGTCTCCTCTATGTCCTCCTCCTTCACGTTTACGATCTTCTCCGCAAGGATACCGGCAAGCTGCTGCTCTATCAGATGATAAATACCGATCTGAAGGTTCTGGGGTATAGTGAGGTAGAAATCATCCCCTGCCTTGGGTGCTACATCCGAGATGGTCTCCAATACCTGTCCCTGGCTGTCCACATATATATGTCTCTCTCCCTTTGTGCCCTGGAGAGCCGTCTCCATCGACTTTTCTATACCTGTGGCACCGACTATATCCGTTATCTCATAATCCGGGTTTGCCTTCTGTAGCTCCTCAAGGGTGTTGTTGTCCCTTACAGCTCCCGTATAGCCTATTATATGGGAGAAATACTTGGCGTTATTGTACCTTCTGATGTAGGTCTCCTCCACGTCAATCCCTTGAAGGTCGGCCTGATTCTCCAGAAGCTCCGCCATACACTCCTCGTCTATGTCCTCGGCTATGGTGGTGGTCTCATACTTCTGGAAGGCGGTCTGTCTCATGGTAAAAAGTATCTTTACCATATCAAGCATAGTCTTTGTATCCGGAATGATGGGGTTTCCATTGTCGTCCTTAAGCTCGTCGAAGCCGTAGTCTCCCACTTTTATGTTGAAGGCCTCCTCGGCGCTTATGTCGGAGCGGTATATCTCCTCGGAATCCAACAGATCGGTGCTTATGCCGTAGACTGCCGCAATAAAACGCCTTCTCGCCGCGTCGGAGGACGAGGTGAAGACGAATTCCCCGGAGGAGTCGAGATCCACCTCGAAGCGTGAAACTACAGGCACCTCATGCTTTTCGAGTATGAGGGACAGCCTGTAGAGCATATTGTTTCTGGCGTTGTAGTCGTTCGTGTATGCGCCGTTGTCGGCTATTGTGAGATTGTAGCTCAACTTATTGTAGGCCAAAAGATTCCCGTCCACGTCATAGATGTTTCCTCTGGTCCCGGGGGTCCTCACCACTCTCTCGGTCATCCTGATGTATTCCTGCCTGTAATCGCTCTCCCCAAGTATCTGCAGCTTGAAGAGGTTTACCACGAGGACGGAGAACATGACTGTAAAGATCATGCCTATGGCAAAAAGACGGCCGTTAAGCAGTCTTATGAAGAAATCTTTGATTATATACCAAATCTCTCTAAGCAACGTTTGTACCTCGTCTGTCCTCAATAACGTCAAGATGCTTGTTCGCCTTCAGAAATACTCTGTACAAAAAGAGAGTGAATATGAGGGAGAACACCAGTTCGGGAAGGACTATATGCACGAAATAATAGCCTATATCCAAGCGTCCTCTCATAAGAAAGCGAAGAACGTATATGTATAAATTGTAAAAGATCTCATTCAGGGCGCAGAGGAAAAGCGGAAGCTGAATAAAATCATTGTAATAGTATCTGTTGAATATGCCGTTGAAAAAGCCTATATAGACGAATACAAGGCAGTAAAAGCCGAAGGGCCCCGTGTAGAACAGATCCATGAGTATGCCCGCAAAAAGCCCGCAGAGCATCCCCGTCTTGCTGCCGTATATGAAACCGAAGGAAAAGGTCAGTATCAAAAGCAGATTGGGCACCGATGAAAACATGGGAAGCAGAGGGAAAACACAGGTCTGAACGGTAAAGGCCCCGAGTATTATGAGTATATCTATAACAGCTCTCTTCAGAACAAGCTTTATGCTTCTGTTCAAATATCATCCCTCCTGCAAATTATTCGTCCAAGGGCTCCATCTGAGCCTTGAGCTCCGTTATGACAAACACCTCCTGAAGGTTCTCAAAGTCCGCCACAGGGACGAGATAGCCTGATTTTGTGAGATGCTGTGAATCTATGGTTATATCCGAGGCGTAGCCCACAAGTATCCCCGGAAGGAACTTGGCGCTTATGTTGGAGGTGACTATGGCGTCACCGTCGGATATATTGGCGTTCTTGTCTATCCTTGTGAGGGCAAGCTTTCCCTCCTCGAAAAGCTTCAGGTCCCCTGCCACTATGCAGCTGTCGCCGCTGTGCTGAGACATGGCGGAAACCCTCGACTCGTCATCTATAATGGAGCGGACCGTAGCATAGTTTGCACCAACCTCCGTGACTATGCCGCAGAGGCCTCCTCCGCTCATGACGTTCATATCGGGAAGTATCCCGTCATTGGAGCCCTTGTCTATGCGAAAGACCTGAAACCAGTCTCCCGAGTCCTTTGCAATGATCCTTGCGGCCACCTTGGGGTACTGCATATACTGATTGTCAAGCTCATAGAGCTCCCTCAGTCTCTCCAGCTCCTCGGTCTCCGATCTCAAGCGATTGTTCTCCTCTGTGAGGATGTCCACCCGTGCTCTAAGCTCCTCATTTTGCGCGTAGGCGTCCTTGAGCTCATTGTGCTCCTCTATCCTGTCGTAGATACCCGTTCCAACGACATTTACGCCCTTCTGCACAGGAACCAGCACATAGCCTATATAATTCCTCAGAGGATCCATAAATCCGCTCTGAACCGAGGAAACGACTATGAGCACAGTGCAGAGCACAGTAAGGATTATAAGCATGTATTTTGAAGATTTGTTATCCATCCGTAAGAATCCCTCTCTCCCGGAAACTGTAATAAGTATTGTCACCTATAATAATGTGGTCAAGAAGCTCTATGCCCACTATCCTCCCTGCAGTCCAGAGGTTCTTTGTGAAGGCTATATCCTGTCTGCTGGGTCTTGCCTCCCCGCTGGGGTGATTGTGAAGGACTATGAGGCTCACAGCCCTGTGCTTAAGGGCGTCTATGAATATCTCCCTCGCAGAGGTGAGAGACGAATTGACCGTTCCCAAAGAGACGCAGCTGTCCGCTATGAGCCCGTCTCTGCTGTCGAGATATACAGCCTTTATGATCTCGCACTCCAAATGTCGCAGCTCCTCCATATAGTAGGAGGCTATAGTCTCGGGATCGTGAAAGTCAAGCTTCCTCCCGGCCCCTGTCTTCCATATCCTTCTGCTCAGCTCCACAAGAGCCTGAAGCTGCATGGCCTTGATACTGCCGACTCCCGGAAGGGACATGAGGTCCTCCCTGCTGCAGTGAAGAAGGCTTAAAAGCCCCTCGGAGCCCTTGTCAAGGCTCAGTATGTCAGAGGCAAGTTCGAGGGAATTTTTGTTCTTGGTGCCGGTCCTTATGATTATGGACAACAGTTCGGCATCTGTAAGAGCTCCACAGCCCAAAGCCATACATTTTTCGTAGGGCCTGAGCTTTTCGGGTATGTCTTTTATAGGTATATTGTGCATTTAACTCCTTTCGCTCTCCAAGCGGAATAAATGCATTAGAAATTATATTAACATAAAAAAAAAGCAGTGTGAATAATTATTACACTGCTTTAAGAGAATTTTAAGCTTTAAAGGCTCCCGAGCTTTGTTTTGTCGATGACTCCCGCATCCGCAAGCTTTTGGAGAGATATGAGTATTCCGGCCTTTGCGTGATACCAGGTGAGGCCGCCCTGAAAATAAACCGTGTAGGGCTCTCTCATCGGGCCGTCTGCCGAAAGCTCTATTGAGGAGCCGGATACAAATGCTCCCGCCGCCATGATGACCTGATCATCATATCCGGGCATATCCCAGGGCTCGGGGACTACGTAAGAATCAACAGGAGCCGCCGCCTGTATGCCCTGACAGAAGGCTATCATCGCCTTCGGGTCCTTGAAGGTGACAGCCTGAATTATATCGTATCTGGGAGCTGAGGAGGCGGGATTGACCTCGTACCCCAAGCGCTCATAGGCAGCCGCTGCGAATATGGCGCCCTTCTCCGCCCCTGCGGATACCGTGGGAGCCAGGAAAAAGCCTTGAAGAAAGCTCTTGTTGAGGCCTAAAGTGGGGCCCAGCTCCTTGCCAAGCCCGGGGGCCGAGAGCCTGTAGGAGGCATTCTCAACGCACTCAGCCGTGCCTGCGATATATCCGCCTACGGGGGCAAGACCGCCGCCGGGATTCTTTATGAGGGAGCCGACTATCATGTCTGCCCCTCTCTGTGAGGGCTCCTCCCTCTCTATGAACTCGCCGTAGCAGTTGTCCACCATCACCTTCACCGAGGGCTTTACGCTCTTTACGAAGGCTATGGCCTCTCCTATCTCCTCAACGGAGAGAGTGGGCCTTGAGGAGTAGCCCCTTGATCTCTGTATCGCCACCAGAGCCGTGTTCTCCTTAAGCTTCGTCTTTATCCCGTCAAAATCAAATGTCCCCGATGGAGTCAGATCCACATAGTCGAAGCTCACTCCGTACTCCGTAAGAGAGCCCTTGGAGGGCCTTATTCCGATGACCTCGTGGAGAGTGTCATAGGGCATTCCCGATATATATAAGAGCTCGTCTCCGGGGCGCAAGTTTCCCGAGAGGGCCACTGTAAGGGCGTGGGTGCCGCATATTATCTGAGGCCTTACGAGGGCGTCCTCGGTGCAAAAGGCATTGGCATAGGTCCTTTCCACGGCATCCCTTCCTATATCGTTGTAGCCGTAGCCTGTCGTCCCCGTGAGGCTTGCCTCCCCGACGTGGGCGTCCTGCATGGCCTTAAGGACCTTGAGCTGATTGAATTCCGCGATCCTGTCTATCTCCTCAAATCGGGGCTTCAGCTCAGAGAGTATCCTCTCGCCGTACTCAAATACTTCGTCGCTTACAAAATCACCATAAATATTTTTCAAGTTCATTTTCCGTATCTCCGCATTCACTGATATTTATCTCTGTAACGTTTCTCTCCCGCTTGAACCAAGTGAGCTGCCTCTTTGCATAGTGCCTTGAGTTTCGCTTTATGAGCCTAACCGCCTCCTCAGAGGATATCTCTCCCTCCAGATATGAATACACCTCTCTGTAGCCTATGCCCTGCATGGCTGTGGAGCCGCGCTTTATACCCTCGGCTCTCAGGGCGGTCACCTCCTCAAAGAGGCCCTTTTCAACCATGAGGTCAACTCTCCTGTCTATTCGCTCATAGAGGGCCCTCCTGTCGTCCGTCAGCACAAAAAATCGGCTGTCATAGGCGCTCTCCTTCTGCCTCTCCCGCATATTGTGTTCAGATATCTTCATGTGATGGAGACGATAAAACTCTATAGCTCTCACCACACGCTTAACGTTGTTTGCGGGTATGGCCTCGGAGGCCTCGGGATCTATGCTCTTTAAGAGCTCATGCATATATATGGGCCCGTTTTTTTCTGCCAGCTCATAGAGCTCCTCTCTAAGGCCCGTGTCCTTTTCCTCGGTAAAGTCTATATCGTAGAGGAGAGCTTGGATATAAAAGCCCGTTCCTCCGCATATCACAGGTATGTTTCCCCTCTCGTATATCCCCTTGAGGGCGTCGGTAGCCATCTCCTTAAAGCGGACCACGTTATAATCCTCCCAAGGCTCAATGACATCTATCAGGTGATGGGGAACGCCCATCATCTCCTCGGGAGTTATCTTTGCGGTGCCTATGTTCATACGCCTGTACACCTGCATGGAGTCGGCGCTCACCACCTCTCCCCCGAGCCTTCGGCAGAGGGAGACTGCGGCGGAGGATTTTCCCACGGCGGTGGGGCCTGCTATTATTATCAATTTCCGCTTTTCCATAGGCACTCAGACTATCCTCTTAAATTTCTTTTCAAGCTCGTACCTTGACATGCTGATGATGGTGGGCCTTCCGTGAGGGCAGGCGTAGGGATTTTCAAGGAAAAAAAGCTCTCTCAGAAGCTCCTCCACCTCCCTTTCCGAAAGCCTGTCATGGGCCTTTACGGCGGCCTTGCAGGACATGGAGGCGATCCTGTCCCTGATAATATCGGGAGAGCCTGCGCCTTCCTCTCCAAGGCTGTCCACGATCTCCTTTAAGAGCTCCCTCTCCGCGATGGAATAGAGGTTTGCGGGCACAGCCCTCACCACAAAGTCATTTCCCGACCCTCTCTCAAGCTCAAAGCCCAGAGAGGTGAATATCTCCTCGTGCTTTTCCACAAGCCCGGCCTCAAGAGAGTTCAGCTCCAAAACTATGGGAGGATATATCATTTGACTCTGGGGTTCCCTGTCTCTAAGCTCTCCCACAGTCTTTTCGTAGAGGACCTTCTCATGGGCGGCGTGCTGATCTATAATGTACATCTTGTCTCTGTATTCGACTATCTGATAGGTGTCGAATACGGAGCCGACTATCTTTAATTCCGGCAAAGCCTTAGGGGATACAAAGCGGTCTTCGGTCTCACCAAAGGCCTTGTTTCCGGACTCCTCAGCCCCTTTCAAGACGGCGCTATACCGTGTACCCGGCTCGCTTACAGCGACATTTTCTTTTTCGGTTTTGCTTCCGGGAATATTTACCGGGAGGACGGTTTTGTCCTCAGCGGGAGTCCTCCTCTCAAACAGCTCAATCTGCTCTCCGCAGGAAGCTCTATATCGTGAGGAGGCGCTTTCAGCCACGGGAGGAACCGGCAAGGCCTCGGCTTCGGTTCTTCTCAGCTCAAAGGGCTCCGGATGCTCCCCCTTTTTGGCCGTCCCGGATGCCCGGGAGGGCCTTTCCGAAAAAACATCCTCCGATATGAGCTCCTTTTCGGAGAGGGCGTCCCGCACCGCCCTCAGCACCATATCATAGACCTTATTCGTATCAGAGAACCTGACCTCCATTTTTTGAGGATGGACGTTCACATCCACCTCCTCAGGGGAGATATCAATCCTCAAGACAGCAAAGGGAAAGCGATGCTGCATCATAAAGGGCTTGAAGGCCTCCTCCAGCGCCTTGGATATTACAGAGGAGCGCACGAACCTTCCGTTTACGAATATGAGCTCAAAGTCTCTCTTGCTCCTTGAGATAACAGGCTTTCCTATATATCCTGTGAGACTCAGGCCTCCCTCCTTAAAGTTAAGCTCTATAAGGTTTTCGGAGACCTCCCTTCCGAAGACCGTGTATATGACGTCTCTCAGGCTTCCGTTTCCCGAGGTGTGTATGAGGCTCCTTCCCTCAGACACGAGCCTTACGGATATCTCGGGATGGGAAAGGGCGGTCTTCTCAACTATATCCTCGATGTGGGCCGCCTCGGTGGAGGGGCTCTTTAAAAATTTCCTTCTGGCGGGGACGTTATAAAACAGATCTCTGACGATCATCGTAGTCCCGTCAGGTGCTCCTATCTCACCGAAATGCCTCTCCTCTCCTCCCTCTATCCTGTAGTTGTAGCCGTAGAGCTCCTCCCTCCTCTTGGTTATGAGCTCCACTCTCGACACACCTGATATTGAGGCCAGAGCCTCTCCCCTGAATCCGAAGGAGCTTATGTGCATCAGGTCGTCGCTGTCTCTGAGCTTACTTGTCGCATGGCGCATGAAGGCGAGCCTTATGTCGTCCTTCTCGATGCCCGAGCCGTTGTCGGTGACTCTTATGAGGGAGCTTCCGCCTCCCTTTATCTCCAAAGATACGGTGTCCGCCCCTGAGTCAATGGAATTTTCAAGGAGCTCCTTGACGACGTTTAGGGGGCGCTCAATGACCTCCCCCGCAGCTATCTTATCTATCGTTTCCTTTGTGAGTATATTAATCATTTAACTTTTCCTGAAGATTGTATATGAGGTTTATGGCCTCTATGGGAGTGAGCTTTGTCACGTCCGTATTCTTGAGTTCTCTAAGGACTGCGGCCCCGTTTTTGTCCTTCTCATTCTTCTTTTCGGAAGCGGGCTTTTTCTTTGCTATTTGGGAGGCTGCCCTGTTTATATCCGCTCTCTCCAAAAGCCCCGCTATATCTGCGGCCCTCGAGGTGACCTCCTCAGGTATACCCGCAAGCCTTGCCACCTGTATTCCGTAGCTCTTGTCGGCCCCTCCTCTTATTATCTTTCTGAGGAAGATGATGTCGTCGCCGTTTTCCTTGACGGCAATGCAGAAGTTCTTGACTCCGTCGAGCTTGCCCTCAAGCTCCGTCAGCTCGTGATAGTGAGTGGCAAAGAGAGCCTTTGCTCCGAGCTTTGAGCTTATATACTCCACTACAGCCCAGGCAATGCTGAGGCCGTCGAAGGTGGAGGTCCCCCTTCCTATCTCATCCAGTATAAGGAGGGAATCAGATGTGGCGTTCCTTATGATATTTGCGACCTCCGTCATCTCCACCATGAAGGTGGACTGGCCGCTTGCAAGATCATCGGAGGCTCCGACTCTCGTAAATATCCTGTCGCAGACACTTATGTCCGCCTTTGAGGCGGGGACGAAGGAGCCTATCTGGGCCATCAGGACTATGAGAGCCACCTGTCTCATGTAGGTGGATTTTCCCGCCATGTTGGGGCCTGTGATAATACTTATCCTGTCGTCCTTTTTGTTGAGATAGGTGTCGTTTGCCACGAATTGTCCGTCGGAGAGCATGAGCTCCACCACCGGATGTCTGCCGTTTTTTATGTCTATGACGCCATCGGTGTTTATCCTCGGACGAACGTAATTATTCCTCATTGCCGTCACCGAGAGGGAGCAATAAACGTCCAGCTCGGCCAAAGCCTTCGAGAGGCTGTGTATGCGCTTGACCTCGGCGGCTATCCTGTCTCTCACCTCGCAGAAAAGGTCGTATTCAAGAGCGTTCAGCTTGTCCTCCGCCCCAAGGATGATGTCCGCCAGCTCGTCAAGCCTCTCCGTGGTGTAACGCTCTCCTGTGGTGAGAGTCTGCTTCCTCACATAGTAGTCGGGAACGTTGTTCTTAAAGGAATTGCTGACCTCTATACAATATCCGAAGACCTTGTTGAACTTTACCTTGAGGGTCCTTATGCCGGTCTTTTCTCTCTCCGAAGCCTCAAGCTCGTAAAGCCATTTCTTGCCGTCGGTCTTGGCCTTCCTGAATTTGTCGGCCTCCTCGCTGTAGCCCTCCTTGATGATGCCTCCGTCCCTCACGGATATGGGAGGCTCCTCCTCTATGGCCGCTTCAATGAGCTCCCGCAGCTCGGAAAGCTCGTCCAGATCCTCATATATGCCTTTTAGGGCCTTACCCTCGAAGGACCTGAGCACCTGCTTTATGTGAGGCACCATAGCTATCGAGGATTTGAAGGCCAAAAGGTCTCTGGGATTTGCCGTCCCCGAGGTCATCCTTGAGAGAAGCCTCTCAAGGTCATAGACGGGCCTTAGGTATTCAATCATCTCCTCCCTGTCTATAAATCTCTCGTTGAGCTCCTCCAGAGCGTCAAGCCGCTCCTCAATGAGCTCCTTTGACAGGAGGGGCTGCTCTATTCGACTCCTCAAAAGCCTTGCGCCCATGGCCGTCTTGGTCTTGTCAAGGACCCAGAGCAGAGTGCCGCGCTTCTGCTTCTCCCTCATGGTCTCAAGAAGCTCCAGATTGCGGTTCGCGGCGGAGTCTATTATCATGTACTGCCCTGTGGTGTAGGGCTTTATTGAGGTTATATTGCTTACTGTGTTGAACTGAGTGTCATAGGCGTACTGAAGGGCCGCCCCTGCGGCAGCCACGCCGGCAAAATAATCCCCGAGGCCGAGCCCCGAGATATCCGCGTGAAAATGCTCCCTCAATATCCTCCTGTCGTTTTCCTCGTCATAGTAGCTCCTATCCATGGGAGTGAGCATCAGATGGAACGAGGTCTTTAACATCTCCGTATCAAGCCCTGATATCATGAGCTCGTCGTTACATATTATCTCGGTGGGCTGAAAACGATTTATCTCGTCAGTGACAGTCTTTATATCCGGCACCTGAGTGACATGGAAATCGCCTGTGCTTATATCAAGGACCGCTATGCCGAACTCGTCGCATACGTAGCAAAGCGACATGAGGTAATTGTTCTTTGTCTCATCCAGAGCCTCCGAGGCGGTGATGGTTCCCGGGGTCACCACTCGGATGACCTCCCTCTTTACAAGGCCCTTTGCAAGCTTCGGATCCTCCATCTGCTCGGCAATAGCCACCTTGTAGCCCTTCTTCACAAGCCGAGTCACATATGAATCGGCAGCGTGAAAGGGGACTCCGCACATGGGAGCCCTCTCAGGAAGCCCGCAGTCCTTGCCTGTGAGCACCAGCTCCAGCTCCGAGGCCGCGGTCTTTGCGTCATCAAAAAACATTTCATAAAAGTCGCCTAAGCGATAGAACAAAATGCAGTCCGGATACTGCCTTTTGGTCTCCATATAGTGCTCCATCATGGGCGACATTTTCGGTTCTGCCATTAAATACTCCTTTAGTCTGCGAGGCTTCCCATATAGTAAAAGCCCTTTGCCTCCTCAAGCTTTACCATTACTATCTTTCCTATAAGGCCGGGGTCACCTTTAAAATGGACAACTCCGTTTGACTCAAGCCTTCCCGTAAGAAGTCCATTGTCATGAGGATTCACCTCCTCGACCAATACGGGAAGGACCATGCCCTCACGCTTTTTGCACTCCTCCTCGGATATGCGGTTTTGAAGGGCAAGGAGCCTGTCGAATCTGTCCTTTACTATATCCTCGGGGACCTGATCCTCAAAGCCTGCGGCAGGGGTCCCTTCCCGCTTTGAATATATGAAGGTGAAGGCGGAATCAAATCTCACTCTCTCTACCACATCAAGGGTCTCTCGGAAATCCTCCTCCGTCTCCCCCGGAAATCCCACTATGATATCCGTGCTTATGGCAATATCAGGCATGGCCTTCTTGAGAGCCTGCGCCCTATCAAGGAATCTCTCCTTGTCGTAAACTCTGTTCATGCGCTTAAGTATCCTTGAGGAGCCTGACTGCATGGGAAGGTGAAACTGTCTGCAAATCTTCTCCGATGAGGCCATGACAGCTATGAGCTCGTCGGAGAGATCCTTCGGGTGGGATGTCATAAAGCGTATGCGCTCTATCCCCTCTATTTTGTCTATTCGGGAAAGGAGCTCTGCAAAGCTCATGGGACAGGGAAGATTCTTCCCGTAGGAATTCACGTTCTGCCCGAGAAGCATTATCTCCTTCACACCCTCCTCTGAAAGCCTCTTTATCTCGTCAATGATATCCTCCGGCCTCCTGCTGCGCTCTCTGCCTCTCACATAGGGCACGATACAATAGGAGCAGAAATTGTTGCAGCCGAACATGATATTTACTCCCTGCTTGAAGGGGAATTTCCTGTCGTTGGGAAGCTCCTCCACTATGTCCGAGGTGTCCTTCCACACAGAGACTATGCGCTTTCCGGAATTGTGGCGGCCCTCTCCGTCGGAGAGATACAGCACGTCGTTTCCGTGGGGATCAAGCTCTACCCTTGCCCCCGCTCTCTTTGAAAAAAGGTCGAATATAAGCTCACCAAAGGTATATATGTTGTGAGTCCCGAATATAAGGTCGATATGAGGATAGCTTCTCTTTATCTTGTCTATCTCATCAGGCTCCTGCATCATACAGCCGCATATGCCTATGACCATGTGGGGCCTCTCGGCCTTTATGTGCTTCAGCCTTCCGAGCCTTCCGTAGAGCCTGTCGTTGGCATTCTCCCTGACGGTGCAGGTGTTAAAGAGCACAAAGTCGGCATGTCCCTCATCTTCCGCCTGCACGTAGCCTATGGCCTTGAGGACCCCCGAAAGCTTCTCGGAATCTCTGGCGTTCATCTGGCAGCCGAAGGTGACTACGCAGTAGGAGGGAGCCTCCTTGAAATGCTCTCCGACCATAGCTTTAAGCTTTGAGATAAAGTAATACTGGCGCTCCGGCTCGGACTTAGGAGCCGAGGCTTTTATTTCCTGATATTTCAATGTGAGCCTGTTGTCTGTCACTTGAGCTTCACCCTCTCTGATCTTTTAATAATACGCTGACAAATTATTATACATGATTTCTCTTTTATTTCCAAATACTTTTATTAAAAATCCCGCAAAATGCAAAAGGAAAAGGCCATCCTCCGCAAAAGCGCAAAATGGCCTTTAAAATCCATGGGGTATGTTTTTATTTAAGCTTCTCTCCCGTTATCATCTCATAGCACTGCATGTACTTGTCGATGACCTTTGCAACCACGTCATCAGGCAAAGTCCAATTGTTGTCGGGGTTTGCCTTGAGCCAATCTCTGGCATACTGCTTGTCGAAGGAGGGCTGACTGTGTCCGGGCTCATATATATCCGCAGCCCAGAAACGTGAGCTGTCCGGGGTAAGCATCTCGTCACCGAGAACTATGTTTCCGTTCTCGTCAAGTCCGAACTCAAACTTGGTGTCGGCGATTATGATGCCGCGGCTTCTCGCGTAATCAGCGCACTTGGTGTAGAGGGCTATGGTGTAATCGCGAAGCTTCGCTGCGTACTCCTCTCCCTTTCCGGGATAATACTTCTCAAGATGAGCTATGCTCTGCTCGTAGGAGATATTCTCGTCGTGCTCTCCCAGCTCAGCCTTCGTGGAGGGAGTATAGATAGGCTCCGGAAGCTTGTCCGACTCCTTGAGGCCCTCGGGAAGCTTTATGCCGCAGACCGTGCCGTCCTTCTGATAGCTCGCCCATCCGCTGCCTGTGATATATCCTCTGACTATGCACTCTACGGGGAGCATGTCAAGCTTCTTGCACATCATACTGTTTCCGTCGAATTCAGGCTTTCTGAAGAATTCGGGCATATCCTTTACGTCTGTGGAGATCATATGATTGGGAAGGATATCCTTCGTCATGTCAAACCAGAACTTTGACATCCGGGTAAGGACTGTCCCCTTCTTTGCAACCACGTTATTAAGGATCACGTCAAAACAGCTGATACGGTCAGTGGCAACCATTATAAGGCTGTCGCCGTTGTCATAGATCTCTCTTACTTTTCCTTCTTTGATCGGTTTCATATTATGCACCCTTTTCTATAAGATTTTATTTGTATATCCAAAGCATATTTTTCCACAGTTTCACTCAATAATCAAGAGGAAAAGGGAAAGAATTCGAAATTTAGTTTTTATATCCCTCTTTCTTTACCATTTGCACCATTTAGCAATGCTCTGAATGCTTCAGATGCTTCAGCCCTTGTAATGACATCCTCAGATAAAGTTGCTTCAAAAGGAAGGCCCCGCGCCTGCTTTGATTTTATGAGAAACATTCTCAACGCTGTGGGAAGTTCTGATCCAAGGGATTTATATATATCAGATACATCTTGTTTAAGCTTACTGTCTACATGAAATCGTATTAAAGATTGCTTTACCATATTTGCCTCCTTGTATTACTTTTATATTTGTTTGTTAATTATATTATATATGAATGTAATCCGGTTTTTTGGGAGGACACTTTTATTTCATATCGTACAAAATCATCAAAAAGAATAAAAAACTCCCTCGGGTTTTAATAAAACCCAAGGGCAATTAACGAGATTAAAGATATGCAGTATTATTCATAAAAGCGGAGTATGCTCTGAGTTCCCTCCTCCGCGTGGCCTGAAGCCTCAAGCCTTCTGCATATGTCAAGGACATTTTCGAGGATGGGGAGCTTTACTCCGTTTCTTACCGCCTCCTCGTCAGCAAGGCCCATATCCTTGACGAAATGCTTCATCATGAATCCGGGCGCAAAATCTCCCTCCATACCTTTCTTTGCCACATTGGAGAGCTGGAAGCTTCCTGCCGCTCCTGTTGCTATGGCAGACACCATTGCCTCAGTGTCAAGCCCTGCCGCCCTTGCATAGCTTATGGCCTCTGCGGCTCCTGACAGCGCTCCTGCTATGGCTATCTGATTGCACATCTTGGTATGCTGCCCGTTTCCCGCCTTGCCTGTGTAGACTATGTTCTTTCCCATGGCCTCAAAGAGGGGCCTTGCCACCTCAAAATCGGCCTCGTCTCCTCCTGCAAGTATGGTGAGGGTACCAGCCTTGGCTCCCGTGTCGCCTCCTGTCACAGGCGCGTCTACTGCCCTTAAGCCTCTCTCCTTTGCGCTCTCATAGAGCTTTACCGCAAGGGCCGGAGCCGAAGTAGTCATATCTATAAGGAGAGCTCCCTTGCGGGCGGAGGCTATCACTCCCGCCTCTCCGAGCCATACCTCCTCCACATCCTTGGGATAGCCTATGATGGTGATTACAGCGTCCGCCTCCCTCACACAGTCGGCTACAGAGTCTGCGAGTCTTGCACCTCTCTCTGCGAGGGGCTTTGCCTTCTCCACAGTCCTGTTATATACGCTAAGCTCATATCCGTGATTCATGAGATGGCCCGCCATATAGGCCCCCATGATCCCGGTTCCTATGAATGCTACTTTCTTTATATTGCTCATAATATCACTCCTATCTTAATAATGCCCTTTGCTAAGATTGAATTGATTCTTCTTAACGTCTTTTTATCTTGGCCTTGCCAATAAATATACTCCTCAAAAGCAATCTCAGAAAATGTGATTTTACTCATTCTCCATCTCTTTCAGTTCGTCTAATGATTTAGTTACTGTCTTTCCTCTCTTTATTTGTTCAATGCTGTCCTTTAAAATCGACATATTTAAATCATTGTAAAAAGGATCGGTTTTTATCTCGAAAGGGAGCCTGTCCTCGCGAAGTACAGCCTTAATAAACATGTTAACAGCCACAGATACATTCATCCCTGTTTGATTGCAAAAATTCTCAAACTTTTTTTTATCCTCGGTATCTACTCTTATACTCATTTAAAAAAAGAAATTCCGCCTGTTATTATTTTATTTTACCTCCACCCTGCTGTTGAACCGGTCCAAAAGAAGGGCTATCACTACGCCTGAAACAATGCAGATTGTATTGACTGTGATATTTGCGGTCGTGTCAAAGGAAGACACCGGTATTATCATGACAGTAGCTGCAATGACTATGCCTATTATGCCGTGGAAGGCCACCGAATAGTGGTGCTCAAAAAGGGCGTTCACCGCCTTCGCAAGGCAAATGACTGTCACAAGGGCCCCTATGCCTCCGGGTATCAATACCCCGAGGTCAAAGTGGCCTATGCCGTCCACAAAGGGAGTGTATAGTCCCAGAGGCATGAGAAGGGTTGAAAAGCTCATGCCGGGAGCTATCACGCTAAGAGCGAGGCAAAAACCGCAAAAGAGATACCATCCGAAGTTCGGAGCTATCGTTATGCTGGTCATTCCGAGGCCTATGAGCAGAGCAAATATAAATATCATGCAGGCAAAGAGGGACACGAAGGAGGCCCTGCTCCTTCCCTGCTCTCCCGCCTCCCTGAAAAGCGAGGGGAGCATCCCCGCAATAAGCCCGATGAAAAGACATACGGACTGAGAGGGATATTTCTCGAGGAAAAACGCCAGTATGTTTGCAACGCCCAAAAATCCCAGGCCTCCTCCTATAAAGGCGGGAAGCAGCATGGGGAGATGAGTCCTCCAATTTTTGAAGGGATCTGACAGAAGCTCCATAACGGGCTTATAAATGCCGAATATCACGCTTAATACGCCTCCCGATATCCCGGGAAGGACGGCCCCCAGTCCTATTATCGCGCCCTGAATCAGCCTCATCACAAACATAAGAGGCGTTATCTTTGTCACCGTTTCTTTTTCCATATCCTTAATGCCCCTCCCCGAGATGAGTAATGCTTCCGTCGCTCTCGAGGATGTCTATGCTGTCAAGCCTCGATCTCAAATTCTGCTTTACCGAATCTATATATTTCCTTCTGAGGAGCTGCTGCTCCTCCTTCTCCTCAACGCTTAAGCCCTCCGGAGTCTGAGCTTTCCTGTAGAGGTGATTTATTCTCTCTATTTCCTTTTGACTGATCATTTTCCAACCTTCCGTATATTTTTATAAGTCGCGGATCAGGGCCTTATCTGCCCGTTTCCCCTTATGACGTACTTGTAGGACGTAAGCTCCTTAAGACCCATAGGGCCTCTCGCATGGAGCTTTTGGGTGGAGATCCCTATCTCCGCTCCGAAGCCGAACTCTCCCCCGTCTGTGAATCTGGTGGAGGCGTTCACGTAGACGCAGGCGGAGTCCACCTCCCTCAAAAATCGCTCGGCGTTTGCCTCATCTTTGGTGATAATGCTCTCCGAATGTCCTGTGCTGTACCTGTTTATATGGCTTATGGCCTCGTCTGTATCATTTACGAGCTTGAGGGATATCTTATAGTCGAGGTACTCTCTCCCCCAGTCATCCTCAGAGGCGGCCTTAAGATTGGGACATATGGCTCTCGCTCTCTCGTCGGCGTATATCTCCACGTTATGCGCTAAGAGAGCTTTCGCTATCATGGGGACGGCTGTCTCTGATATATTTCTGTGGACAAGGAGGGATTCACAGGCATTGCATACCCCCACCCTCTGAGTCTTTGCATTCACTATTATGGATACAGCCATCTCGGGATCCGCGCTTTCATCCACGAAAATATGGCAGTTTCCGGTGCCTGTCTCTATGACGGGTATTATTGAGTTTTCCACCACAGAATTTATGAGTGAGGCGCTTCCTCTGGGGATCAGCACGTCTATATACTCCCTCAACTTCATGAGCTCATAGCTTGACTCCCTGTCGGTACTCTCAATGAATCCCAACACGTCGGGATCTGCCCCTGCACTTCGGATACCCTCTTTTATAGCAGCGGCTATAGCCGTGTTTGAATGTATCGCCGCCGAGCCGCCCTTAAGCACGCAGGCGTTTCCTGATTTGAAACAGATGGCGAAGGCATCGGCGGTCACGTTGGGCCTTGCCTCGTATATGATGCCGCACACACCCATGGGAACTCTCACTTTGGATATGACGAGCCCGTTCGGCCTTGTGAAGGTCTCTGTTATCTCTCCCACAGGATCGGGAAGGGAGGCAACGGCCCTTATGCCCGAAGCCATAGCTTCAACTCTCTTTTTGTCGAGAGAAAGCCTGTCCAAAAGTCCCTCGCCAAGACCCGCCTCTCTGCCTGCTTTCATATCTCTTTCGTTCGCGGCGAGGATCTCCTCTGTATGGGAGATAAGCTTGTCCGCTGTAATCTCGAGGATGCGGTTCTTTTGCCCTGCGCTCATTATCCCAAGTCCCCCGGAGGCCTCCTTTGCGCTTTTGCAGACCTCCTTGACAGTCTTTATTTCCATGTTCATCATATACCTCCGCGCACTAATCGTACTCGTGCCTTATAAAATGCAGAAGATCGAAATCCTCATGCTTGTGGGCGGCAAAGAGCGTGCCTATCTCCTCCCCTGAAAGCACATCCTGTACCTTTGACACGTCGGATCCGTTCATTATTATCATGTCTGCCCCGGCGTCCCCGGCTATCCTTGCAGAATCTATCTTCGAGCGCATTCCTCCCGTGCCCACGCCGCTCTTTGAGGTCTTTTTGCCCATCTTTAAGAGCTCGTCTGTTATCTTTGGAACAAAGGGGATGAATCTCGCCTCGGGATTTACCGAGGGGTCGTCTGTGTACAGGCCGTCTATATCGCTTAAAAGTATAACCAGATCAGCCCCTATTATCGTGGCAACAAGGGCGGCCAGCCTGTCGTTTTCAGAGAAGGATATCTCCGCAGTCGATATGGTGTCGTTCTCGTTTACTATGGGGACCACCTTGAGGTCGATGAGCTCCTTAAAGGTGTTCCTTACATTTTCGAGAGATTCATCGCTGAGCACAACATTTTTTGTAAGGAGTATCTGGGCCACAGGCCTGCTGTACTCGGCAAATATCCTCTGGTACACCATCATCAGCCTTGCCTGTCCCACAGCGGCCATGGCCTGCTTTACCGGAAGGCTGTCGGGCCTCTCGTCATAGTTTAAGGTCCTTCTCCCTGCGGCTATGGCTCCCGAGCTCACGAGGACCACCTCCTTGCCCTCCCCCATGAGATCCGATATGAGCCTCACCAGCTTTTCTATCACGTAGAGATTTATATCCCCCGTACCTCTGTGGGTCAGGGTGGAGGAGCCCACCTTCAATACTATCCTCTTCTTGTCCTTAAGTTTCTCTCTTATCTTTGCTTCAGTACTGTCCATCTCTCTAATCTCCCTAAATCATCGATTCAAAAGTTTTTCCGCTGTCTTTATACCGTCTATGGCGGCGCTGGTTATGCCTCCTGCATATCCCGCGCCCTCGCCGGCAGGGTACAGTCCCTTTATTGATGACTCAAATCCCTCATCTCTCAATATCCTCACAGGGGAGGAGGTCCTTGTCTCGGGCCCGCAGATAAGCGCGTCCGCCCTGTTGAACCCGGGTATCATCCTTGAAAAGGCTTCTATTCCCTCGACTATGGCGTCGCCTATAAATTCCGGAAACAAAGCTCTCACGTCGGCCATATTCGTGTAGCCCTTTACAGCAGGAAGGACCTCCCCTATATCCCGGGGCTCGGTATTACCCGCCTTGAAATCGCCGTAGGTCTCCATTGGTATGTTTCCATTTCCCGCCTTGTACGCGGCGCTCTCTATCTCCCGCTGCAGCTTCATCCCCGCAAGGGGATCGTCCCCTTTCATATCCTGTGCCGTAACGTTCACCACAATGGCGGAGTTGGCGTTTTCTCCGCCTCTGTCGCTGTAGCTCATTCCGTTTACACAGAGCATTCCCTCCTCGGAGGAGGAGTTCACCACATAGCCTCCCGGGCACATGCAGAAGGAGTACACTCCCCGTCCTCCCGAGGCCTTGTGAGTAAGCTTGTAGGGGGAGGGGCCAAGTATCCTTTTCTTTTCATCAAGCCTTGTGTCTCCGTAGAGGGCCCTGTCTATCATGTCCTGGGGATGCTGTATCCTTATTCCCATGGCGAAGGGCTTCTTTTCCATGGGGATATTGTATTCATTATGCAAAAGCTCAAAGGTGTCTCTTGCGCTGTGGCCTATTGCAAGTACGCAGTGGGCGGTGCCTGTCACAACATCTCCCTGCTTTCCCCGGGCTATCACTCCTTTGATGCTCTTTTTGTCCTCGGAGAGCCGGAAGCCTGTAACCTTTGTGTCAAATAAAAATTCTCCTCCGAGCCTCTTTATCTCCTCCCTCATGTT
>CALWLK010000083.1 GCA_944381505.1 uncultured Lachnospiraceae bacterium | reverse complement strand
ATGGAGGGCGTTGACGCTGTATTCGGCACCCATATAGGAACCATACTCTCGAAGGATATCCCTACGGGCACGGTAGTGGCCGCTCCCGGCTGCTGCATGGCCTCCTTCGATAAGTTCGTCATAAAGGTAAAGGGTACAGGCTGCCACGGCTCCACCCCTGAGAAGGGCGTTGACCCCATAAATATAGCTGCACACATAATAATAAATCTTCAGGAGATATTGGCGAGGGAGATCCCTGCGGTAAAACCCACGGTGCTCACCATATGCCATGTTGAAGCGGGCTTTGCCTACAACGTGATCCCTTCTGAGGTGCTTCTTGAGGGAACAATAAGAGCCGTGGAGGAGGATGTGAGACAGGAGCTTGCAAAGCGTATCGGCGAGATATCAAAGTCCACTGCCGAGGCCTTCAGGGGAAGCGTGGATTACGAGATGATCTGGGGCGCGCCTCCTGTTGTAAACGATGAGAAGATGGCCGCCTTTGCCGCAGACTGTGCGAGAGAGGTGGTAGGAGCGGAGCATGTCATGGATAAGATAGCGGCTCCCACTATGATAGGAGAGGATTTCGCCTATTACCTCTTGGAGAAGCCCGGAGCTTTCATGTTCTTGAGCTCCTCCAATCCCGAGAAGCACACCGACGTGGCTCACCACTCCGACGTATTCAATATAGATGAGGACGTTCTGTGGGAGGGCGCCGCGGTATTTGTAAATATTGCCGAGAAGTATTTGGGTTAGGGCCATAGGTCTGCGCCCTAAAATGAGCCCTCTGTAAAAGTTGATGCATAATTCTTTATTTTAATGTATAATGTTTATTATTTTCAGGAAAAGGAGGCCGAAGCTATGTGGAAAGACTGTCGAAAATTGCAGGATGAGCTTGTGAGCATGCGCAGAGAGCTTCACAGGATACCGGAGACCGGACTTCATCTGCCGAAGACTCGAAAGTATGTGGAGGATAAGCTGTGTGAATATGGAATCCCCTTCACGGAGGATCCCGAGGACAGCGGGCTTGTGGCCGTTATAGAGGGTGGAAGGGGCCCGGGAAAGACCATAGCCCTGAGGGCGGACATGGATGCCCTTCCGGTGACGGAGGCTGTGGAATCCGACTACAGGTCGGAGCATGAGGGAAAGATGCATGCCTGCGGACATGACGCCCATATGGCGATGCTTCTGGGAGCCGCCAAGGTGCTTAATGAGCACAGAGACGAGCTTAAGGGCAGGGTGAAGCTCTTTTTCCAGGCTGACGAGGAGGAGGTCATAGGGGCGAGGCACCTGATAGAGGCGGGAGGAATGGAGGGCGTTGACGCTGTATTCGGCACCCATATAGGCTCCATAATATCCAAGGATATCGCTCCCGGAAAGTTTATCGTTGTGCCGGGCTGCATAATGGCCTCAAATGACAGATTTATGATAAAGGTAAAGGGCACGGGCTGCCACGGCTCCACCCCTGAGAAGGGTGTGGATCCCATAAGCATAGCGGCCCACATCATCGTAAATCTCCAGGAGATAAACGCAAGGGAGGTCCCCGCCGTGAAGGCGGCGGTGATAACCGTGGGAAAGCTGAACGCAGGCTTTGCCTACAACGTTATACCCTCGGAGGTGGAGATAGAGGGAACGGTGCGCACCCTTGACGACGGCGTGAGAAAGGAGATAGCGGGGAGGATAAAGGAGATATCAGAGCTCACCGCAAAGACCTTCAGAGGAGAGGCCGAGTGCGTTATAGAGTGGGGAGTTCCACCTGTGGAAAACGATGAGGAGATGGCTGCCTTTGCCGCGGACTGTGCGAGAGAGGTGCTGGGAGAGGACATGGTCATAACCTCGGTGCCCTCGCCCAACATGGGAGCCGAGGATTTTGCGGAGTATCTAAAGCTCGCTCCCGGAGCCTTCATGTTCCTGAGCTCCTCAAATCCCGAAAAGAAGACGGATATGCCCCATCACAGCCCTCTTTTCAATATAGATGAGGACGTGCTGTGGGAGGGCTCGGCTGTGTTCGTAAATATTGCCCAAAGATTTTTAAATCAATAAAAAAATAAATTCTTAAATCAATGACCGGAGGATAAAAAAATGAATTTTTCATCACCTTTACTGCTTTTCGGAGGATATGCCGTATTACTTATCGTAGCCATCTATTTCTTCGTGTGGATACCCAACAAGAAGAAGAATAAACAGATGAGAGAGATGCATGCGTCTATAGCTCCCGGGGACACGGTAGTTACAATAGGCGGAGTAGTCGGAAAGGTAAAGGAAAAGGACGATACTTACGTTACTCTCATTATAGACGAGGAGAAGGGGGTCAGCATAAAATTCCTTCTTATGGCGGTGAGCCAGCTGAGGGAGAAGGCCTCCGAGAGCCCCAAGTCCGACGAGGGTACAGCCGAGGCAGCCAAGACGCCTGAAGCCGACAAAAAAAATTAAAAATTATTTTTTGAGGATTTCTGTTAAAAACTCGGACAGTAAATTCGATCTTTAAAGCCTGAAAATCCGACTTTATCGCACATGGGTTGTAGGATTTTGTAACCTGTGTCGGCAAAAGCTCGGATCTTCGGGCTTTTCGTGCTATTGACTAAAAAAAATCGAGGGATAAAATATAGATATATTTAAATTTCAGACAGAAAGGTGATATGAAAATGATCGAAGTAAATGCCATAGGGAACGCTTGTCCCATTCCCGTTATAAAGACAAAGAAGGCTCTCTCGGAGCTTGGCGGAGCCGGAACAGTGAGGGTCCTTGTGGACAACGAGACCGCTGTTCAGAACGTTACCAAGATGGCTCAGTCCGCAGGCGGCAAGGTCACAAGCGAGAAGGAGAGCGACAACAGATTTGTCATCACCATAGAGATGGCAAAGGCTCCTGTGTTTGCAGATGAGGCGGCAGAGGAGGCTCCCCGCTCGGGAGATACTGTTGTGGCTGTAGCCTCCGACAGGATGGGCTCGGGAAACGACGAGCTGGGAAAAGTGCTTATAAAGAGCTTTATTTTTGCCGTGTCTCAGCTTGAAAAGCTTCCGAAGACCATGATATTCTATAACGGAGGAGCCACACTTACCTGTGAAGGCTCTCCCTGCCTTGAGGATCTCAAAAACCTTGAGAAGGAAGGCGTGGAGATACTTACCTGCGGAACCTGCCTCGACTACTATAATCTCAAGGAGAAGCTCTCTGTGGGAAGCGTCTCAAATATGTACAGCATAGTTGAGAAGCTTGCGGGGGCCGCTCATATCATCAAGCCTTGATATGTGACGGCTTGAAAAATTTTTGAATAAGGTATTATAATATAAGATCGGAGATGCAAAAGGGAGCGTTTCCGGTCTTATTATGTAATCACAGATATATCCCTAAAGATAGAACTACAAGGGATATGAGGAGCGGGAAATGATAAATATAACAGACAAGAAGAAGCTTATGGAGATAAGGATGCTTGCGGGAGCCTGTATGAGCTGCGACGACTGTATTTCTCAGTGCGATTTTCTCACAAGGCACCACATGAACCTACAGGGCTTCGCCTACAGCCCGGAATATGCGGACGAGTGCCTTCTGTGCGGCAAGTGCTATGCGGTCTGTCCCAGGGGGATAGACGGCTGCGATATAGCAAATATGGCAATGGACGCGGCAGAATAATTCCGGTATTATATTAACTCGTAACAAATAAAACCCGGAGGGACAGATGACAAAGAACTATAACGCCGACAGCATAACAGTTTTGGAGGGGCTTGAGCCGGTGAGGACCAGGCCCGGTATGTATATAGGAGGAGTGGGGCAGAAAGGCCTCAACCACCTGGTATATGAGATAGTGGACAATGCTGTGGACGAGCATTTGGCAGGCTTTTGTAAAAATATATACGTCACCTTGGAGGAGGACGGCTCCTGTACGGTGAAGGACGACGGCAGGGGACTCCCGGTGGATCTACACAAGAAGGGGGTCTCTGCGGAGAGAGTCATCATGTCCACTCTCCACGCGGGAGGAAAGTTTGACGGGCAGGTCTACAAGACCTCCGGAGGACTACACGGGGTTGGATCCTCTGTGGTAAACGCTCTCTCGGAGAAGATGACCGTGAAGGTCATAAGAGACGGCCTTATTTATTTTGACAGCTACAGCAGGGGAAAGCCTGTCACAGAGCTCAAGGACGGGCTTTTGCCTGTGATAGGAAAGTCCAAGGGCTCCGGGACGGAGATAAACTTCCTCCCTGACGACACTATTTTTGAAAAGACCCGTTTCAAGGAGGAGTGGATAAAATCAAGGCTCCATGAGACGGCATACCTGAACCCTGAGCTCACCATACACTATGAGGACAAAAGGCCTGAGAGCAGAGAGGCCATAGTCTACAGTGAGCCCGAGGGAATAAAGGCCTACATAGAGGAGCTCACGAAGGGCCGCTCGAAGGTCACGGAGCCCATATATTTCAAGGACATACAGGACAATACCGAGGTGGAGGTATGTTTCCGCTTCGTGGACGCCTTCGAGGAAAATATACACGGCTTCTGCAATAATATATTCACTCAGGAGGGGGGCACCCACATTGTGGGCTTCAAGTCCAAGTTCACTCAGCTCGTAAACAGCTACGCGAGACAGCTCGGGCTCCTCAAGGAGAAGGACGAGAACTTTACAGGCGCGGACACAAGAAATGGCATGACCTGTGTGGTGGCCGTCAAATACCCCGACCCCATCTTTGAGGGACAGACAAAGACGAAGCTCGCCTCGGCGGAGGCGGGAAAGATAGTGTCCGCCATCACAGGGGACAAGCTGGAGCACTTCTTTGACAGGAACGTGGAGGTCATAAAGGCAATAATCGGCTGTGCGGAGAAATCCGCCAAGATAAGGAAGCAGGAGGAGAAGGCCAAGACCAACATGCTCTCAAAGTCAAAGTTTTCCTTTGACTCCAACGGAAAGCTCATAGCCTGCTCCTCAAAGGACCCTGAAAAGTGCGAGATATTCATAGTTGAGGGTAATTCGGCAGGGGGCTCTGCGGGAAACGGCAGAGACAATCGCTATCAGGCTATACTTCCCATAAGGGGAAAGATACTGAACGTGGAGAAGGCCTCCATTGACAAGGTGCTGGCAAACGCCGAGATAAAGACCATGATAAACACCTTCGGCTGCGGCTTCTCCGAGGGCTACGGCAACGATTTCGACATCTCAAAGCTCAGATACAACAAGATAATACTGATGACGGATGCTGACGTGGACGGAAGCCATATAGACACGCTTTTATTGACCTTCTTTTACAGGTTCATGCCTGAGCTTATATATAACGGACACATATACGTGTCCATGCCTCCCCTTTACCTTGTCACGCCGAAGTCAAAGCGCTCCGAGCCTAAGTACCTCTACGATGACAGGGAGCTTGCGAGATATACGAGGGATCACGACCCGTCGGGCTTTGAATTAAAGCGATTCAAGGGCTTGGGTGAGATGGACGCCTCAGAGCTGTGGGAGACCACCATGAACCCTGAAAACAGGGTTTTGAAGAAGGTGGAGATAGAGGACGCCCGCCTTGCCTCGGAGGTTACGGAGATGCTCATGGGCTCCGAGGTGGGCCCGAGAAGGAGCTTCATACACGAGCACGCCGAGGAGGCGGAGCTGGATCTGTAGCCTCCCGAAACAGACATGATACAGACATAATCACATAGAAAAAGGATCGTCAGATGGCAGAAAAGATACTAAGAACCGAATATTCCGAGGAGATGCAGAAGTCCTATCTCGATTACAGCATGAGCGTAATAACCTCGAGGGCCGTGCCTGATATAAGGGACGGCTTAAAGCCCGTGCAGAGAAGGCTCCTCTATTCAATGGACAGGCTCCATGTAAACCATGACAGGAAGGAGATAAAGTCCGCGAAGATAACCGGAGACTGCATGGGTAATTATCATCCCCACGGAGATTCGGCCATATACGAGACCATGGTGGTAATGGCTCAGGGCTTCAAAAAGAGCATGCCGCTGGTGGAGGGAAAAGGAAACTTCGGATCCATCCAAGGCTTTGACGCCGCAGCCTCCAGATATACGGAGGCAAAGCTTCAAAAATTCACGGACGAGGTCTTTTTGAGAGACCTTGACAAGGCGGTGGACTATGTTCCCACCTACTCAAACGACAGCGTGGAGCCGGTGGTGCTCCCTGTAAGGATACCCAATTTTCTATTGAACGGCTCGGAGGGTATTGCCGTGGGCATGACTACCTCCACACCCTGTCACAACCTCTTGGAGCTCTGTGATCTTTGCATGGCATACGTTGATGATCCCAAGCTGAGCCTTGAGAGGATGATGGAGATAATGCCGGGCCCGGATTTCCCCACCGGAGGGATAATCGCAAACAGGTCGGAGCTTGCCTCCATATACGAGACCGGACAGGGAAAGATAAAGATAAGGGGAAAGCTTAAATTCGAGCCCGCCAAAAAGCGCGGGGAGAGAGACAGGCTCGTAGTCACGGAGATACCCTACACCATGATAGGCCAGGGCATGAACAAATTCATGCAGGACGTGGCGGACCTTGCGGAGGCGAAAAAGCTCCCCGAGATAATGGATATAGGAGACCAGACCAACAAGGACGGGGTAAGGATAGTCCTTGAATTGAAGAAGGACTCCGACATAGAGCGCATCACGAATATCCTCTACAAGAAGACAAAGCTCGAGGACACCTTCGGAGTGAATATGCTTGCCATAAGGGAGGGAAAGCCGGAGACTCTCTCCCTAGGAAAGATCTTGGAGAGCTGGCTCTCCTTCCAATATGACATAGCGGACAAAAAGTACGCAAAGCTCCTTGAGAAGGAGGAGGAAAAGAGGGAGATACAGGAGGGACTTATAACCGCCTGCAATATCATAGACCTTATAATCGCTGTTATCAGAGGATCAAAGAACCGATCCGACGCGGAGAAATGCCTTACGAAGGGAGACACCTCGGGAGTTATCTTTAAAGACGAGCTCATGAGGGAGGATGCGGAAAAGCTCAGGTTTACCGACAGGCAGGCTCAGGCTATACTTGAGATGCGCCTATATAAGCTCATCGGCCTTGAGATAATGGAGCTGCAGAAGGCATGGAAGCAGACTGTAAAGAACATAAAGGAGTACAAGGCCATACTCAAGGAGAAGTCAAAGAAGGACGAGCTCATTAAGGCGGACCTCCTTGAGATAAAGAAAAACTACGGAAGCGAGAGAAGGACGGAGCTTTGCGACTGCGAGGAGGCGGTATATGACGAGAACGCTGTGGATATAGCTCCCTGCGTCTACGTTCAGGACAAATTCGGCTACTGCAAGCTCCTTGATCCCGCAATATATGAGAAAAATGCGGCTTTTGCGGACGAACAGTACAAGTATGTGATACACTGTATGAATAATGACAGGATACTCATATTTACCGACAGAGGAAATATGTATCAGATAAAGTGCCGGGATGTGCCGCTTCAAAAGCTCAGGGACAAGGGGGTGCCTGTTGACAATATCTCAAAGTACAGCACCTCCGAGGAGGATATAGTATTCATATGCGGAAACAACGAGATAAAGAATGAGAACCTTCTCTTTACCACAAGGAAGGGCTATGTGAAGCAGGTGCCCACAGAGGAGTTCGAGACCAACAACAGGATGGTGGCCTCCACAAAGCTTGAGGAGGGAGACTCGGTGGCCTCGATATCCAGGGTGGATGAGATAGGTATGCTGACTGTGGCCCTGTGGACGGACACGGGATATTTCCTGAGATTTGCCCTTGACGACGTGCCCATATTGAAGAAGGCCTCCAAGGGAGTAAAGGGAATAAAGCTCCTTAAGAACGAGTGGGTTGAGGGCCTTAAGATAGTGAAAGACGACGCCACAGTATGCTTTAAGGACAAGGAAGTACACTTGAACAAGCTGAAGACCGGCGTGAGAGGACAGAGAGGATCAAAGACGAGACTGTGACAGCAGCTAAAACTTTGTTTATAGCCGAGAAGCCTTCGGTGGCCTCGGAATTTGCCAAGGCCCTCAAGGTTTCAGGGAAAAAATACGACGGATATATCGAGGACGAGAGATACGTGATAACCTGGTGCGTAGGGCACCTTGTCACCATGTGTTATCCCGAGAGCTATGACCCGAGCCTAAAAAGGTGGAGCCTCGCAGGCGTGCCCTTCATCCCCGAGGAGTTCAAATATCAGGTCATACCTCAGGTAAAAAAGCAGTTCGACATAGTGTCCGGGCTCCTCAACAGGGAGGATGTGGAGCGCATATACGTATGCACCGACTCCGGGAGAGAGGGAGAGTATATATACAGGCTTGTGGACATGATGGCAAAGGTGGGGGACAAGCCGAAATTTCGTGTATGGATAGACTCACAGACCGAGGAGGAGATAATGAGGGGCATAAGGGAGGCCAAGCCTCTCTCGGACTACGACAACCTTTCCGCCTCGGCCTTCCTTCGTGCCAAGGAGGACTACCTCATGGGCATAAATTTTTCGAGGGTGCTTTCCCTGAAATACGGCCCTGTGGTGGCCTCCGTCTTAAAGAAGGACTACGCCGTCATATCGGCGGGCAGAGTCATGACCTGTGTTTTGGGGATGGCTGTGAGAAGGGAGAGGGAGATAAGGGATTTTGTAAAGACCTCCTTCTATAGAGTGACTGCGGCCCTTGACAGAAAAGAAGGCGAGGGAGACTCCGGCTTTGAGGCCGAATGGAGAGTCTCTGAAAAGAGCAGATACATGGGCAGCCCCAAGCTCTACAAGGAGAACGGCTTCATCAGGAGAGAGGATGCCGAGGAGCTTATAGCTTATCTCTCCTCAGGTCCCGGGGGAGGCCGAGAGGCCATCGTAGGCTCCGTGAGCTCCAAGAAGGAGACAAAAAATCCTCCTCTGCTCTACAACCTTGCGGAGCTTCAGAACGATTGCTCCAAGCTCTTTAAGATAGATCCTGACGAGACTCTTAAGATCGCTCAGGAGCTCTACGAGAAAAAGCTCACCACCTATCCGAGAACGGATGCGAGGGTCCTCTCCTCGGCGGTGGCAAAGGAGATAAGCAAAAATATCTTGGGGCTCAGGAGCTTTGAGAAGGTCACAAGGTTTGCGGGGGAGATACTTGAGAACAAGTCACATCTTCGGCTCTCGAAGACGAGATACGTAAATGACAAACAGATAACGGACCACTACGCCATCATACCCACGGGACAAGGCATGGGAGCCCTCTCAGGGCTAAAGCCCCTTTCCTTCAAGGTATACGAGCTCATATGCAGGAGGTTCCTCTCAGTGTTTTATCCTGCGGCGGAGTACAGAAGGATAGCCGTCACAGCGGATATAGAGGGGGAGAGCTTTGCGGCGAGCATAAAAACTCTTGAAAAGGAGGGATATCTTCGGGTATTGTCTGCGGGGACAGGTGAGGAGAATGCTGACAGACCGACCCCCGATCCTAAGGAGGGGAAAGGAGGAGCCCTCGCACTCTCAAAGCTTAAGAAGGGCGACAGGCTCTCGGTGAAGGGCTTTGATATAAAGGAGGGGGAGACCTCGCCCCCGAAGAGATACACCTCGGGCTCCATGATACTTGCCATGGAGAACGCGGGAAAGCTGATAGAGGACGAAGAGCTGAGAGAGCAGATAAAGGGCTCGGGCATAGGGACCTCCGCCACAAGAGCCGAGATATTAAAAAAGCTCTTCAACATAAAATACCTCAAGCTCAACGAAAAGACCCAGGTAATCACCCCGACTATGCTGGGAGAGATGGTAAACGACGTGGTGGCGGCCTCCGTGAGATCTCTTTTAAATCCGGAGCTCACCGCCAGCTGGGAAAAGGGCCTGTCCTATGTTTCGGAGGGCAGCATAAGCTCCGAGGAATATATGGATAAGCTCAGGAGCTTCGTTGAGGGAAAGACCAACGCGGTAAAGAACATACACAACGAATATGAGATGAGGCGTTACCTCTCAAGGATACCCGAATTTTACAAAAAGGGGAGCGCCTCTCCAAGGAAGGAAAATACAGGAGAATAGAGCTATGGACAGAACGGAATTAAAGACGGAGATGCTTTTAGACCTCAGCCATACCGAGGCGAGAGAGCTTTTCCTGAAGCACGAGTACCCTTGGGAGGTGCTCCCGGAGATAAAGGATTTCATCACGGAGCTCATAGGAAAGCTCCCCGCCAAGGAGTATACAATGCTTTCCGAGGGAGTGTGGGCCCATAAGAGCGCGGTGATAGCGCCCACGGCTTATATAGCCGCACCCTGCATCATAGGCGAGGGCACCGAGGTGAGACACTGCGCCTTTATAAGGGGCAGCGCCCTGATAGGCAAAAACTGTGTCATTGGAAATTCCACGGAGCTTAAGAACGCCATTATTTTTGACAATGTTCAGGTGCCGCACTATAATTATGTTGGGGATGCGGTGCTGGGCTACAAGTCCCACATGGGGGCGGGAAGCATAACCAGCAACGTAAAATCCGACAAGAGCCTTGTAAAGGTACACACGGGAGACGAGGATATAGAGACGGGATTGAAGAAATTCGGAGCCGTACTGGGAGATCACGTGGAGGTGGGCTGCGGAAGCATCTTAAATCCGGGCTCTGTAATAGGCAGAAACGTGAATATTTATCCCCTCTCAAGCGTGAGGAGCGCAGTGCCCCGAAACAGCATATATAAAAATCGCAACGAGGTATGCGAAAAGAGATAATATGAAACATATGAAAGGCAGGTGTAAAGAGCAGGTATGAAAAAGGTATACGAAAATGTCTACGAGATGGAACACCCCCTTATTCAGCACAAGATAACCATGCTGAGGGATCGTAGGACCGGAACCAACGAATTCAGAAAGATAGTGGAGGAGATAGGAATGCTGATGGGCTTTGAGGCCCTTGCGGATCTCCCTCTGGAGGAGGTCGAGATAGAGACCCCCATAGAAAAGTGCATGAGCCCCGTCATAGCGGGAAGGAAGCTCGCCATAGTCCCCATACTCAGGGCGGGGCTGGGCATGGTCTCCGGCATACTTGCCCTCACCCCCACCGCAAAGGTCGGACACATAGGAATGTACAGAGATGAGGTGACCCACGAGCCCCACGAGTATTACTGCAAGCTTCCCAACCCCATTGAGGAGAGGACCATAGTGGTGACGGACCCCATGCTTGCCACAGGCGGCTCCGCAGTGGATGCGGTGACTCAGATAAAGGAGCACGGCGGAAAGAAGATAAAATTCCTCTCCATAATAGCAGCACCGGAGGGCGTAAAGAGGCTCCATGAGGCCCATCCCGACGTGGAGGTATACATCGGCCACATAGACAGATGCCTCAATGATGCCGCATACATCTGCCCCGGACTAGGAGACGCGGGAGACAGGATATTCGGAACGAAGTAAAATGCACAAATTATATATATGATAATTGATATACCCCTTTTACCGTATGAAAAAACGGTGAAAGGGGTTTTTTGTGAGATAGAATATAATAAATTCGATACTAAAAACAAGTATTAATAAAAAAATAATTTAAAAAATTGAAAAATTTGTTATAATCTAATAAAGACAGAAAGCTATTTCTGAGAAAATTGAATTAAATTTAACATATTTAATTTTGTAATAGGTGAAAATTTATGCCAATATTGCTTGAAATGAAATTGAATTGTGAAGAAAAACTAAACTATAATATGTCGTCGTTGTTTCATGGGGCGCTGATGGAAAAATTGCCGACAGAATATGTGAACTTTCTGCACATATCTCAACTACACCCATATACTCAACATTTGGAAAGCAGAGATGGAATTTGGTACTGGGTCCTCTCTGCATTAGATGAGGAAGCCGAGAGGATTATAATTAAAGATACTTTTGAAAAAGCAGATCAGATAATAATAAAAAACAGAAATCTGGTAATTAACATATCGGAGAAGAGATATTGTAAAGTAACTTATAATACATTAACTGAATACTTTTACAAGCGAGATTCTGAAAGATATTTAACCGTTGATTTTGTGACTCCTACAGCTTTTAAAAAACAAGGGGAATATATTTTCTATCCGGATATCAAATGTATTTATCAGAGTGCTATGAATAAATACGACGTTTTATCTGATAAAGAGGATATGCTTGATGAGGATACTTTAAATGAACTTACAAATAATACAAAGATAACCCGCTATAAACTGAGAAGTGCAAAGTTTTATTTAGAAGGTGTTTCTATCCCGGGATTTCTTGGACAGATAACAATGAAGATTTCAGGAACAGACACATTAGCTAATTTTGCCGGATTTCTTTTACATTTTGCAGAATTTTCAGGGATAGGCATAAAAACCTCGATTGGAATGGGTAGTATCAGGCTCTTAAATGAAGGAGAAAAAAATGACAGATATACAGATTAAACTTGTTATCGGAAGTCTGTTACATGATATAGGAAAAGTTGCATACAGGACCGGAGATGGAAGGAACCATAGTGAAAGTGGATATGATTTCTTAAAAAGGGATGTGCATATTTCCGATACAGATATTTTGGATTGCGTAAGATATCATCATAAAAAGAATATATTGAGTTCCAAGTTAGCAAATGACAGCATTGCATATATTACATATATAGCAGATAACATTGCGGCCGCAGCAGACAGAAGGGTACGAGAAGATTCTGAGGATGGTTTTGACAAGTCAGTCCCTTTGGCAAGTGTCTTTAACATACTTAATGGAAATAATCAGAATATGCACTATAAGAGAGTTGTGCTTGATGCCGACAAGGGGATAAATTATCCTACAGATGAATCTGTTTATATGGATGAGCATTTTTATAGTGTAATTATAGATAATATAAGTGATAATCTTAGAGGAATAGATTTAACCGATGAATATGTAAATTCGCTACTGACAATTCTTGAGGCCAATTTATCTTATGTTCCATCATCAACTTCCAAAAGAGAATTAATGGATATCTCTTTGTTCGATCATGTGAAAACAACTGCGGCAATAGCGCAATGCATATATGACTATATAGGTTCGGGAGAAAAAAATTATAAAGAAATTTTTTTGGATAAGGAAGATGCTTTTTACTCTAAAAAAGCCTTTTTACTCTATTCACTTGATATATCGGGAATACAAAGCTTTATTTATACTATCAGTACGGAACATGCACTTAAGTCCTTGAGATCAAGGAGCTTTTATCTTGATATATTGATGGAACATATAGTAGATGAAATATTAGTTGCTTTAAATATGTCAAGAGCTAATTTGATTTATTCAGGTGGGGGACATTGTTATTTAATATTGCCCAATACCTTGAATGTTAAAAGAATATTATCAGATATGGAAAATGAGATTAACTCATGGTTCCTTAAAAACTTTGATACATCCCTTTACATGGCATCAGGATATGCGGAATGCAGTGCGGATGATTTAAAAAATGAACCCGAAGGTTCATATAAAACCTTATATTTGAATATTTCGGAAATGATATCAAAAAAGAAGACAAATCGTTATAGTCCGGAAGATATTTTGAGATTAAACAGCAAAAAGAGAAATGGAGAGAGAGAATGTAAGGTATGCAGGAGATCGGATAGTGTTGATGAAGATGGCAGATGTTTTATATGTTCCTCATTGGAAAAAATATCACCAGTAATTTTAAGAAAAGATATTTATTTTACTGTTTCGCAAAAACCTGACAAAATTTATCTTCCTTTACCATTTGGAAAATATCTGTTTGTTGATACAGAAGATGAACTGCGCAAACACATGGAAGATGAATATTATGTGAGATGCTATACAAAAAACCGATTATTTACAGGAAAACATGTAACTACAAAAATTTGGGTAGGAGATTATACTACGAGAGACAGCTTCGAGGAATTTGCTGATAAGGCAGAAGGTGTTAAAAGAATAGGTGTTTTAAGGGCTGATGTAGATAACCTTGGGACGACTATTATTTCAGGCTTCAAAAGACATGACGGAAAAGATACGTATTCTTCCTTGTCAAGAACAGCTGCATTTTCACGAATGATGTCGCTTTTCTTCAAGTGCTATATCAATAGGATTGCTGAAGAAGGTTGTGAAAGCCATTTTAAAGCAACTAAAAAACGAAACGCTACCATTATATATTCCGGTGGAGATGATTTATTTATTGTTGGCTCATGGAATGACATCATATCATTTTTTGTTGATTTAAAAAATTCATTTGAAAAATTCGTTCAGGGAACTATGACTATTTCAGGAGGAGTGGGCCTCTATGATTCAGGTTATCCTGCTAATTTGATGGCGTTAGAAACAGGGCGCTTGGAGAATGCGGCAAAAGCAAATGACGAAAATACCAAGGATTCAATTGCTTTGTTTTCTAAAGAAAACGGGGTATTCAAATGGAGGGAGTTTGTAGATGGTGTGATTGGTGAAAAATTCGAGGCCCTAACAGAGTTTTTTGATAACAATAATTTTTACGGGAAAGCATTTATTTATAATATGCTTGAATTGTTAAGAAATAGTAAGGCGAGAATAAACAGGGCAAGATTGGCATATGTTTTATCAAGGATGGAGCCTGAAAAAGAAGAATTATCTGATGAGTCACTTTCAGACTTATATAAGAAATTTTCTGAAAAGATATTTAAGTGGTATCAGAACTCTGAAGATAGAAAGGAATTAATTATGGCAATTTATATATATGTTTATCTGAATAGGGAGGTCGAAAAAGATGAGATTGTCAGAAGCTAATTACGTTGATGTCGCAGAAAAGAGCATTATTGAATTGAAAACTTTAAAAGATAAAAAAGGAAAATCCATAAAACTGTTATCTACATCTCAAATAAGAAATCTTTTGGCAATGACGGCGGATATATATAATGATGTGTTAAATTTAAGAGAAGAAAAGTTGCCTGAAGAAATTGTGGGCAGAGTAAATTATTTAAAAATACGCTTTTTATATGAAGCAGGAAGAGAACCTGCTGTAAAGAAATTCGTAGAAAAGACGGGTATTTTAGATCATATAAATGAAATAGGTGATAATAAAAATCAATATATTCTTTTCAGCAGATATATGGAGGCATTGGTAGCGTATAGAAAATATTACGGTGGAAAGGATGAATAATAAAATGTATGCGAAAATTGAAATAACAGGAATTATAGAAGTAATTACAGGTATGCATATAGGAGGATCAAGCGCCTTTTCTGCTATAGGAGCTGTAGATTCTCCGGTTATAAGGGATCCAATCAGTGGAAATCCTATGATTCCGGGAAGCAGTTTGAAAGGGAAAATGAGGAGCTTGCTTGCAAAAAAATATAATAAAGTATTGGCATATATACCCGATGACGATGATGAATGTTTGCTGAGGATATTTGGTAGTGCTAAATATAAAAAGACCGGGAGACTTATATTTTCGGATATGATATTATCGAATAAAGAGGAACTTGAAAGAAGAGGGGCATATTCAAGGACAGAAGTAAAGTTTGAAAATTCGATAAAAAGAACAACAGGAGTTGCCAATCCAAGACAGATAGAGAGGGTAATCAGGGGATCTGAATTTCCTATGAGCCTTATATATGAAGTTTCAAACGATATGGACGAAAATGCTATAAAAGAAGACTTCAAGATTATCAAAGATGGTTTTAAGCTTTTGGAGTATGATTATCTTGGTGGCAACGGTACAAGAGGATATGGGAAGATAAAATTTAAGGATATTGAGGTTAGCCTTGCCATAGGAGATTTGACGGATGAAATTATAGATGAATGTAATAGTATATTCAGTAATATAGAGGGATAGATATGGAGTATGAGTATGCTGTAATTGAATTTAAGTTTTCCACAGGGGTCCACTTTGGGAACGGTTTGTTGAACAATAGCTCAGAGATATTTCACGCTGACAGTCTTTTTTCGGCTCTTTATATAGAATCTATGAAAGCAGGTATAGAAGACAAGTTTTTTGATTTGGTAAAATCAGGAAAGCTATTATTCAGCAATGCATTTCCATATAAAGATGGTGTATATTATTTGCCAAAACCAATACTTTATATAAAACGCGATGATGAGAATATTTCTTCGGAAAGGAAGAAATTTAAGAAAATAAAATATATACCTGTTGATTTATTTGACATATATCTCAAAGGAAAATATTTTACAGATGGTGTGGAACTTGATTTTGGAGAGTTTGAGTCTGTTACGAAAGTTTCTATTTCTGCGGATGAGACTTTACCATATCAGGTTGGAATATTTAAGTTTTCAGAAAACTGTGGATTATATATAATTATACGTTATGAAAACGAAGATGTAAAATATATGTTAGAAGATCTTTTGATATCATTGGGCCTTACCGGAATAGGAGGGAAAAAAACCTCGGGATTGGGGAAATTTGATTTTAAATATGGGAGAGATATCCAAGATTTGACAAAATTATTGGAGAGAAGCGGAGCTTATTATATGAGTCTATCCGATGCTTTGCCAATGAAAGACGAATTAGATGAAGTTATGATTAACGCTTCATATTTATTGGAAAAGCGATCCGGATTTGTAGCTTCTGAAAAATATGCTGATGAATATAGAAAAAAAAGAGACTTATTTGTCTTTTCGGCAGGATCATGTTTTAAACAGAAGTTTAAGGGTGATATTTATGATGTATCAGATGGAGGAAGTCATCCTGTATATAGATATGCAAAGACATTATTTGTGGGGGTCTGATTAATGAGTGATTTCTTAGAGCGTTATAATATAAAAATCAGTGCGTTATCACCTATATACATAGGGGATGGAAAAAATATCAATAAAAAAATGTATATATATCTTCCCTATAAGAACACAATTTTGATTCCCGATGAAGCTAAAATGTATTCGGATATTCGAAATATGGGAAAAGAAAAACTTTTTTCGGAATATATTTTAGGTGATAAAAAAATTGGTTTGACCGGATGGCTTGCTGCGAATAATGTCGATAGTTCCATGTATACAAGATGGACAAGATACATACTAAACACTCAGGATATAGAGTTTGATACATTAAAAAACACAAAAAGTATATCGACTTTTATAAAGGATGAGTATGGTAATCCTTATATTCCGGGAAGCTGTTTAAAGGGAATGCTCAGAACAGCTCTTTTATCAGCTGAGATCTGTAAAAATCCAAGTGAATTTGCCGATATAAAAGAATTAATGAAAGCTGAGTTGAAAGAAAAAAAGCAACCTAAATCCTTTTTGTCCGGATCAACCAATAAAATGGAAATAAAAGCCTTTCATAAATTGGGTATTTCCGATATAGACACTAACAATGCTTTAAATAGTGTAATGTCAGGGCTTATTGTGAGTGACAGCCGACCTATTGATCCCTTAAATTTGATTTTGTGTCAAAAAGTAGACTACAATGCTATAGGAAAGGAAAAAAAGTTAAATTTACTGAGGGAGGCATTAAGGCCTGGTACAGAAGTGTTTTTTAGCATTACAATAGACAAAACAAAATGTCCTTATAGTATAAATGATATTATTTCGGCTATAAACCTGTTTCAATCTATAGGAAACAGACACTTTTACAAAAAATTTGGAAGGGAGGAAAAAGGAAAAAATATTGTATGGCTTGGAGGAGGTGTAGGCTTTTTATCAAAGACTGTGATATATGCACTTTTTGAGGGCGATGGAGTAAACGTGACTGATCAAATTTTTAAGAATAATTTAAGTGAAAAGTATAGGGAACATAAACATCAATATGATGTAAGTATAGATTTGTCTCCTCATGTTTGTAAATGTACCAGATACAAAGGTAAATTATATAATATGGGCGTGGGTAGATTAGAAATTATATAATTTTGCGCCGCAGCCTTATTTTGGGCCATTTCGGATGTGTAATTGTGGGATTAATCAACTTTGTTTTATGTATGAATCCCTTAAAGCCGCAAACCTATGCTTTTACTCTTATAAAATAAGGCTAAAAAAAGAAAGGATTGATAAATAGATATCCCCGAGAGGGGACGAGAAC
>CALWLK010000082.1 GCA_944381505.1 uncultured Lachnospiraceae bacterium | reverse complement strand
GCTTTGAGCACCCTGTCCGAGGCGTGCTGTATCGGTATATCAAGATAATGACAAACCTTGGGAAGGGTCTTTATGGCGCTTATGAGCTCCTCTGTTATCTCCTCGGGATAGCAATAAAGAATCCTTATCCACTGTATCCCCTCAATATCCGAAAGCCGCCTCAAAAGCTCGGGAAGCTTCTTCTCTCCATAGAGGTCGGTGCCGTAAACGGTGGTCTCCTGAGCCACCAAAATGAGCTCCCTCACACCCTTCTCGGAAAGCTCTCGGGCCTCCCTCACAAGGTCCTCCATGGGCACGCTCCTCTGAGCGCCTCTCAAATAGGGTATTATACAATAGGTGCAGCGCTTGTTGCACCCCTCTGATATCTTCAGGTAATCGTACCAACCTCCTGTGGTGACGGTCCTTCCCGACTCGGACTGCTCCTTAAACCGGGGCGTGTCTATATCGCAGAAGGCCTCTATGGGCTTTATGTCCGAGGGCACCTCTTCACAGAGCCTTTGTGCCACCTTCCCTATGTCCTGCCATGCGTTGGTTCCCACCACCGCATCCACCTCGGGAAGCTCTCTTAAAATATCCTCCCTGTATCTTTGGGCAAGGCAGCCCGCCACGATAAGTCCCTTGAGTTTTCCCGTCTCCTTATAGGAAGCCATCTCAAGTATGGTGTTTATGCTCTCCTCCTTGGCGTCCCCTATGAAGGCACAGCTGTTGACAACTATTATCTCAGCCTCCTCCGGAAGCTCGCTGTACTCAAAGCCCGCCTCAAAGAGCCCTGAGAGCATCTTTTCGGAGTCAACGAAATTTTTATCGCATCCGAGGGACACAAGATGTACTCTCATCAAATCTCCTCGTGCTCCTCCTCTGCCGTCTCCTCTGAAGCGGCGTCTGCCTCTGCGTATGCTTTTGTCTCAGCCTCAGCCTCGGAGAGCTCCTCTCCCTCTGTAGGGGGAACTATGCTCACCTTTCCCTCAAAGAATTCCTCCACTGCTGTGGAAAGGGGCTTCTTCTCCTCAGTCTCGGGAACCAATACGGGAGCCCCGTCAATTATCTGGCGTGCTCTCTTTGCCGTTCCCACGACTATAGAGTATCTGCTCTTTACAACGGGCTCCTCGCCCTCCTCTACGTCCTTGTTCACCGCATTTATAAGATCATTGTAGGTGGGATATAACATTGCCATGATTTTTTCCTCCTTCAGCCGCATCCCTGCGGCCCTGCATAAATTGATTTTTATATAATACTGTTCTTTGGCGTATCTTTCAAAGGTCTGCAAGCTGTCCTCTCATATCCGATATGAAATCGAGCTGCCTGCCTACCCTCATATGCTGATCCTGTATGAGCCTGTGGAGCCTCAAAACGGCCTCCTCCAAGTCGTCATTTATCAATATATAATCGTAGTTCTCTACTCCGACGGCTTCCTCCGCCGCGCGCTTAAGGCGCTTTCTTATTATCTCCTCGGTCTCCGTGCCCCTTTGTGTGAGCCTTTTTTTCAATTCCTTCGCGGAAGGCGGCGTGACGAATATGAGAAGGGAATCGGGATATCTCTCCTTGATGCTCAGAGCTCCCTGTATCTCTATCTCCAAAATGACGTCCTTGCCCTTTTCCAGCTCTCCCTCCACGTATTTTCTCGGGGTCCCGTAATAATTGTCCACATAACGGGCATACTCCAAAAGCTCGTCGTCTCGAATCATGCGGCTGAATTCTTCCCTCGTGACAAAGAAGTAATCTCTTCCGTCCTTTTCTCCCTCTCTTGGGCTTCTGGTGGTGGCTGACACCGACAGGGAATAATTGTCGTATCTCTCCGTCAAAAGCTTCATGAGAGTTCCCTTTCCGGCTCCGGAAAAACCCGACACCACAGCGAGTATCCCTTTCCTATTCAATGTTCTGCACCTGCTCTCTGACTTTTTCTATCTCCGACTTAAGGGCTATTGCCGTGTCGGCTATTTTAAGGTTATTGGCCTTTGATAGAGTCGTATTGGCCTCTCTGTTCATCTCCTGAGCTATAAAGTCAAGCTCTCTGCCGCAGGCTCCTCCTAAGACAAGCTTCGATCTCATGTTCTCCACATGGCTCTTCAGCCTCACCATCTCCTCATCGGTGCATATCTTGTCTGCGTATATGCCCACCTCGGTGATTATCCTCGCCTCATCGGCACAGGAATCCGATAAAAGCTCGTTTATCTTATCCGTGAGCTTTTTCCTGTACTCCTCCACCACAGAGGGCGAAAACTCCTCTATGCTCTTAACATATGATGCGATACGGTCAAGCTTCGTGAGAAGGTCTTCTTTAAGGTTCTCCCCCTCATTTTTCCTTGAAAGCGAGAAATCCTCGCAGGCCCGCCTTACCGCAGGTTCCAGCATCGCCCAAAGCCTCTCCTCGTCACTGCTCTCCTCAGACATTGAGAGGACGTCCTGACATCTCATGAGATTTGAGACCGTTATATCGTTTTTGATGCCGAATTCCTCTGCCATCTGAGCGAAATAATCCAGATACTCCGCAGCCAAAGCACTGTTGTATTTGAGGCTCTTTAGGGCGTCGGTGTAATCCTCGTAGAGTATATAAAGATCTGTCTTTCCCCTGCTTATATACTCCTTTAATATGTTTCTTATCTTGGCCTCGAAGCAGTTGAATTTTCTAGGCATTTTAACAGACAGGTCAAAGTAGCGGTGATTCACCGACTTTATCTCCGCAAATATGCGGTAATCGTCGGTGACGATCTCGCAGCGGCCGTAACCTGTCATACTGTTTATCCCCGTCATAGGTCAAATCGTCTCCCGGTCTATTGATAAATTTGTTGTCCTATATTATTTATTAAGGTTTATTCTTCATTATATCCGATTTCTTTTCTCGGTTCAACCATAATGCTGTAATTAGTGTGATATATGACGTAGCCCGGAGCCGCATGAGGAACTCTCCTTAGCTCCTTGCGCTTTACGTAGTCCACCTCGATCTTTTCGGCAAAGGCCCGAGTGTTATCCCCCATTGCCTTTGAGTAGTATGCAGCAAGAGCCGCCGCCTCAAGGCAGGTGTTGTCAGGGAGCTCTCTGTCCCCGGTCTTTGCTATGACATGTGAGCCCGCCATGTTCTTTGCATGGAACCACCAGTCGTTTCCCTCGGCAAGCTTAAAGCTTATGTATTCGTTCTGATAATTGTTCCTTCCCACATATATATCTATGCCGTCGGAGGACACGAAATGCATGGGCTCGGACTTAAGCTCCTCCTTCCTTACCTTTTTGCCGCTGTCCTTTCTCCCCTTTTGCTTTCCGTCCGCGTCGGCTCCGGACTTGTGTATAAGGCCGTAATCCTTCATCTCTTTTCTGAGAAGGTTCAGGTCGGCCTCGGTCTCAGCCATGGAGAGAGCTGTCGATATTGAGTCCAGATGCCACAGCCTCTGCCTTGATTCCTCTATCTGAGGTATAAGGGCCTCCTCCGTCCTCTTGAGCTTTTGATACTTGTCAAAATACCTCTTTGCGTTTTCCTTTGCCAAGCTGTGCTCGTCAAGGGGTATTTTTATCTCCCTTCCCTCATCGTAATAATTCTCGCATATAAGCTCCTTCTCCCCGCCCTTAAGTCCGTATCCGTAGGTGTTTATGAGCTCTCCGTAGATCCTGAACTTTTCCTTTTTCTCCGAATCCTGAAGCTGTCTCTCCTGAAGCTCCAGCTTTTTAGAGGTCCTCTCCGTGAGCACCTTTAAAATATGCCTTATATCCTCGGATCTCTGCCTTATCCTGCCCCTTTGTGCGCGCTCGGAATAGAAGGTGTAGAGGAGCTTTGATATGCTTTCAAACTCCTTCACCCTGTAGCCCTCCGACTCAAGGCAGGTGAGCCTTACTGCGGAAAACTCCTCGGGCTCGTTCTTTTCATTGTATACTATATTCGGGAAGAACCTCTCAGCTCTGACCTCATCCATTATCTCCTGAAAGCCTTTGTAATATGCCCTTCTCTCCTCCTCGGAAAGCCCCGCCACGTCCTTGTCCTCGTCTATACCTCCTCTGTGGCATATCTCCGTGGCGGTGATATTGCTTATTCCTGTAAATGAGGCGCTCAGGGCCTTTCCTGCCTTGAGATTTTTCCTTAAGACCGCCGTCATGAACTCCTCCTCATTTTCGATTGCGAGGGGGTTTTTCTTTTCCCCGGAGTTGGGTATAAAATACTCTCTCCCGGGAAGCACGTCTCTCACGGAGCTCACCGAGGGGGTGATATGTTTTATGCTGTCTACTATAGTATTGTCAGACTTTACGAGGATAATGTTGGAATGCTTTCCCATGAGCTCCACAAAGAGCCTCACCGTGCCTCTGTCTCCCATCTCGTTAAGATGCTCTATGTCAAAGCATATGACCCTCTCCAAGCCGCGCCCGGAGAAGTCCTCCGTGTCCGGCTGCCTTATATCCGTTATCCTTCCTCCCCCTATGTGCTTCCTCAATGCCATGCAGAAATTAGGAGCCGTCTTGGGTGCGGTCCTTTCCTCCTCCGTGATATACACCACAGGCAGAGAGGCGTTTGCGGAAATATAGAGCTTCCCATTCTTTCTGTTGTTCTTTATCGTGAGCAGAAGCTCCTCGGGCTCGGGCTGTGCTATCTTTGTGATGCTTCCCATAAGAAAGGTCTCTCTGAGCTCCTTCACCGTATTTGCTATAATAAGTCCGTCGTATGCCATATTTTTCCTTTTCTGTCACAGATCCTTTTTGTTCCGTTTTAATAAAGCTCTGACTCGGAGGCTTTTCTCTCTCCTCCTGACGGCTTTATCTCCCCATTTGTTATATCACATAAATCCTGTCATGTCATTAAGGCATAAAAACAGTAAGCGGAACGTCTCCCTATCCGAGCTCGTTCCGCCTTGATCTTTATCCTTTATTCACTTCTCAGAGCATCTATGGGGTTGAGCTTTGCCGCTCTCGATGCAGGCATATATCCGAAGAAAAGTCCTATGCCCACTGATACTCCGAAGGAGACCGCAACCGCCGCCGGCGTCGGGGTCGCCTCTATGCCCATGGCCGTACCTATTGCTCCTGTTGCCAGAGATCCCAATACTATGCCTATGACGCCTCCTATGGAGGAGGTCACCGCAGCCTCCATTACAAACTGCTGCATTATTACCGAACGCTTGGCTCCCAAGGCCTTCCTTATTCCTATCTCTCTCGTCCTCTCTGTGACGGAGACGAGCATTATATTCATTACTCCGACTCCGGCAACCAGAAGGGATATCCCCGCTATTCCTCCGAGCATTGCGGACATCATGGCTATCTGGCTGTTCAGCTCATCAAGAAGCTCAGAGTTTGCGGAGACGGTGTAGAGGTCGTCATCTCTGAATATCTGAAAGAGCATTGTCTCCAGAGCCTCCGTGCACTCGTCCGCGTGGTCTGTGTCTCTGCTCGTGATGATATAGCTCGATATCTGGGAGCTGCCGTTCATGCTCATGGCTACCGAGTAGGGTATCCACACGAAATCGTCCGTGCCTCCCTCATCGAAATCATCGTCATCCTCCGCCTGTCTCTCTATTACTCCTATGACCTTTAAGGAGGTATTTCCCACCTTTATCCTGTCTCCCACCGCGTAGTCCGGGCTTCCGAAGAGCTCAGTGGCTGTGTAATAGCCTATGACCGCCACCTTCTGTCTGCCCACGATATCTGAATAGGCTATGTTTCTTCCCGCATAGAGTTCATAGTCCTTTATACCCATATAGTCCTCAGAGTACCCTCTCACGGAGGAGGACATGATATCGTTCCCGTTTTTTAACGGCATCATTACGCTCACATTTGGAGTGAGATATTCAAAGAGATCCGTGTTCTCGTCTCGAAACTCGTACATCTCGTCCTCTGAAAGGGATCTTGATGCGGTGTTGGTGACGCTTATATTTATCTGATTTACACCCATGGAGGCAAAGCTCTCTATGACCGTGGACATGTAGCTGTTCACTATGGACACCAGGATTATCACTGCCGCCACTCCGATTATTATTCCCAGCATCGTGAGAAAGGAGCGCATCTTGTTTCCCAGTATGGACCTTATGGCCATCTTAAATGATTGCAGCATATTTTTCCACGTCTCCGTCAAAGGTTATCTTTCCGTCCATTATCTGCACGACTCTCTTTGAGTTCATGGCTATGGAGGGATCATGGGTTATCATAACTATGGTATTACCCTCCGCGTTGAGCTCCTTCAAAAATCCCAGGACTTCCTTTCCCGTCTTTGAGTCCAGAGCTCCGGTAGGCTCGTCGGCAAGTATGAGAGAGGGGTCCCCCGCAAGGGCCCTTGCGATAGATACCCTCTGCTGCTGTCCTCCGGAGAGCTGGTTCGGCATGTTTTTCCACTTTTTCTCAAGTCCCACCCTCTCCAGAGACTTCATGGCCCTCTCCTTCCTCTCTGCGGCTCCTATGCCTGCATATTGGAGGGGAAGCTCCACGTTTTCAAGGAGATTGAGCTTCGGAAGAAGGTTGTACTGCTGAAATATGAAGCCTATCATCCGGTTTCTTATATCCGCCAGCTCGTCGTCCGTCATGTCGGAGACGTCCTCGCCTCCAAGATAATACTCTCCGTCTGTAGGAACGTCCAGAGCGCCTATTATATTCATCAGGGTGGATTTTCCGGAGCCCGACTTTCCCACTATGGCAACGAACTCTCCCTTATTTATCTTGAGGCTTATCCCGTCGTTTGCCCTCACGTCCTCGTCTCCCATATGGTATATCTTGTATATATTCCTGAGTTCGATCAGAGTCTCACCCGGTCTTCCCGAAGCCTTCTCTTTGAATTTGTCCGCTGTCCTTTGCTTCTCGGACTTTTCCCGGGGCTTTGCCGTATCGTACTCTATGATATTTGTATTTTTGTTATCATCTCTATCATTCATGCTGTCACCTCTATCTTCCGCCTCCCGGGCCTCCGCCCGGACCGCCCGATATAGTCATCCTTCCGCCTCCCGGCATTCCGAACATCATTCCCATGGAGTTTGACTCTGTGGCCTCCACATAGATCTCGTCGCCCTCGTTGAGGCCTGAGATTATCTCCACATACTCGTCGGAGATAAGCCCTGTCTCCACTCTGACGGCGGTGAATCCCTCCGGTGCTCCTGAAGGTATTGCCGAAGGAGCCTCCCCTCCCTCGGGCATTGATTCAGACGCGCCCTCAGGCATTGAGTCAGGGGCTCCATCGGACATCGTTCCCTCCGACATGCCGGAAGGCATGTTTCCGGGCATTTCTGCCATAGCCTCGGAGCTCTCATCGATCTTTTCATCTGTCGCCGCCTGAGACTGAGATATGCCTACAGTCTTTCCCGCAGCCTCGTCTGCCTCTATGCTGTCGTTTTTGACGTAGACTATATTTCCTCTGTGGAGAGCTCCCGCAGGTATCCTCAGCGTGTCCTCCGCCTCGTTGAGTATTATTATTCCGTCCACGGTCATCCCGGGCATCAGATCCCCCGAGTCATCAAGGGTGACTGTCACGGGGTAGGTCGTAACTCCGTTTGAATAGCTTCCGTTCATGGAGACGTTTGTCACGTGTCCCGTGTAGGTCTCGTCCTCGAAGGCGTCAGCGGTTATCTCCACGGTCTGCCCCACCTCCACGTCGCTTATGTCAAGCTCGTCTATGCTCATCTCAAAGGTGAGCTCCGAAAGATCATATATGATAGCCATGGTGGTCTCCGAGTTTCCGCTACGGCTTATCTTGTCTCCCGCCTTGCTGTTCTTCTCGATCACCGTTCCCGATATGGGAGCCGTGATGGTGTAATCCTCAAGATTATCCTGCTGGTTGTCGTACTGATCCACCGCATTGTCATAGGAATTCTGCGCATTATCCAGGGCGTCCTCGGAATTTTTAAGAGCGTCCGCAACGGAATCTGCCGTCAATGAAAACAGGGGCGTTCCCACGCTTATGAAGTCGCCTTCCTTTACAAGGACCGTCTCAACCTTCGCGGACTGACTGAGGTCGCACTTAAGCGCATCCTCCACGCAGGGCTCAAAATTTCCGTCCCCCGCTGAATATATGTCTCCGAATTGGGCTGTGGCCGTATCCGAGGTGCTGAGTCCTCCCGGATTCGTAACCTGAATAGTTACGTATTTCACCAGCGTTCCCCCTGTAAGAGTCTCCTCAAGTCCCGCTATGGAGGTTATCACTCCGGGGATCTGCTCCCCCGTATCCGCTATGGTAAGTATTCCCTGAGAGCCCACCTGAAGGGCGTTCGCCTCCCCGGTGAGGAAGGGGATCCTCACCTCCATGGCCTTATCGTTGTAGAGGTCCGCTATCTGAGTTCCGTTTTGGCCTCCCACGCTGTCTCCGCTTTTGACACTTATGTTCTTTATGTAGCCTGAGACCTTGGATCGGTACACATTCCCTGCAAACTCCGCGCTAAGCTTTGCGTAATCCGCTTTCGCATCCTCAAGGCTCTTTTCGGCGTTCTCCAGAGAACGCTCCGCCGATTCAAGCTCTCTCTCCATGTCGGAAGGGTCTATGACGTAGAGTACCTGCCCCTCCTCAACCATGTCGCCCTCCTCGAAGTTCGCCTCGATTATCTCACCCTCCACAAGAGAGGTTATCTCGTAACTATCCTTCGCCTCCAGCGATCCTGAGGAGCTCAGCTCCTGAGTGACGTTTCCTCTGTCAACAGTGCCTATGTTCTTGGCGTCCACCTCCGTGACAGTGGTTTTTTGTCCTCTGCTCCTGAAAAACAGGAGGGCTGCCGCAGCTATAAGAAGCAATATTATAATGAATATGATCCTCTTCTTTTTTGATCTCCTGCTTTTTTTCTTTTTCTTTTCAGTGATCTCCTTTTCTTCCTTTCCCTTGATGTCTGAGATGTTAAACATTATTTTGGCCCCTTGCGTTTATTTTTGCCTTGCGTATTCGGCTTTAAGCTCCCGGAGTGTTGTCCGAGGTGGTGACTGTAGACCTGTTTCCGTTGGCGTCGGTGACTACTCTGCCACCGTCTGCAGCTCCCGCATATATGACTCCCGTGTTGCTTCCGTCAGGATTTGACTCAAATTTTATGACGCCTATCACTGAATAGGAGTAGGATGTGTCTCCCTCGGAATCGGTTCCTGTGGCGGTCTGCTGCGTCACGATAACCACATCGTCCCCCACCTTGATCTCTCCGTTTATGGAGAACATGAACTGCACCTGGGAAGTGCCGAGGCCGAAATCTCTGCTTCCGTCCAGAGTGATGGAGGTGGGAGTGATCATGTCGTTTGCGCTGTAGTATATCTGCGAGACGTTTCCTCTGGTGACGTAGTAGGTGCTCTCCCCCGATCCGTTGTCCCCTGACAGGTTTTGTCCGAAGGCAAATATGGTATGGGAGTTTTCATTGTAGTACACCACTATCCAGCCGTGGTTTGAGAGAGCAGTCCTCAGAGAAAGCTGCCTCGTGGAGTCTCCGTTGTAATAGTACTGAGCCCCCTCAAGGTCGAAGGGAACCACCGACTGCAGCTCCTCAAGGCTGTTTACCATTATGGGGCCTACCATGGTGTCGTCCACCAGTCCGTCAGGATTTATCTCCCCGTCCGAGGCAAGGCTTATGTCAAATACCGTGCTGCCGTATATCCCCGTGCCTCCCTTCGTCTCCGTGCGAAGGAGATTGTAAAAGATATTTATACAGTCCTCGTAATCAAGGATATCCGTACCGGAGGATTTGGAAAGGTTTTTGTTGAGCTCCAGTGCCTTGAACTTCTCCAGCCTTCCCGCTGATACGTCCCCTGCAAAATCCTCGTCGGTATATCCGAGGAGGGTGAGGACAGCCTTGGCCGCATCATTTAAGGTGACAGATTCCTCAGGCTTAAACATTCCTCCCAGGTAAGAGCGCATATAGCCCTGCCTTGCGGCCACCCTTATATATGCCGCATCCTCGTGTTCCCGGGACACGTCGCTGAAGACATTCACCGTATTGCTGCCCGTCACTGTGTCCTTGTAGCTTGAGGCAAGTACCGTCATCCTTGCGAAGTCTCCCCTCGTCACAGGCTCCGAGCTCGCCTCTCCCGTATATATGCCTGCGAGGTTTATTATCTTCGTCCTGTAGGCTATGGACGTGGACTGAGCCGAGGCTGCATATGCCCACAGCTGTGAAAATCCTGAAAGGGCCATGCCCGCCCCTGCAAGGACCGATATTCCTCTAAACAAATATTTATTCATTCACTCTCTCCTCATTTAAATATATCCTAAAAAACTTAAGGCAAAAAAGATGCCTGTGCCTTCCTTTTAAACACAGACATCATAAAATCAAATTGTGTAGGATTTGTGTATATTTTAATTAATTTTTAAGGATTCTGCTTGTCTTTCGCCCTTTTATCAGAATAAAGGAGCAAGTATCTTAAGCAGCCTTCCGAAGAAAAGCTTCAGGGGCGGAAGGCTCTTGTACTTTTCCATATCCATGTATATACAGCTCTTTAATCCCTCATTAAAGTCAGCCTCCATATCTTTTACCGAGGGGGTATTATACAGAAGCACTGCGTTCTCAAAGTGAAGGTAAAGGCTTCTGAAATCAAGGTTCACAGTGCCTATTACAGCCTTCCGTCCGTCCACTATGAATTCCTTGGCGTGGACAAAGCCCGGCCTGAACTCATATATCTTGACTCCGCTGTTTAGGAGCACGGGATAATAGGAGTGGGCCAGCCAGAAGGCATAGGGCTTGTCCGGGATATGGGGGAACATTATCTTTACGTCCACTCCCCTCTTCGATGCGTAGCACATGGCGTTTATCATCTGATCGTCGAGGATCAGGTAAGGCGTCCTTATATGTACGTACTCTGTCGCTGTATTAAGAAGGCTCAGATATATATTTTCCGCTATGTTTTCTTTGTCCAAGGGGCTGTCGCCGTAGGGTATTATGTAGCCCTGCCTCTCCGTCACGTCGTCGTTACAGTCCTTTACATTCCTGAAGGCGTATTTGCCGATACTCTCAACGCTGTCGGGCCTGTACTCCGTGATGTTCCACATCTGCAGAAAAAGCATGGTGAAGCTGTTTACCGCCTCCCCCTTAAACATCATTCCGGTGTCCTTCCAGACCCCATACTCCGAATCTATGTTGGCATATTCGTTGGCAAGATTCAGTCCTCCGGTAAAGGCCGTATTTCCGTCTATGACGCAGATCTTTCTGTGGTCTCTATTGTTCTGATATGTCTCCAGAGCAGGCTTTATGGGGGAGAACATCTTCGCCTTTATGCCGCAGCATATGAGCTCGTCGGGATAGCTGAAACGGAGATTCTTGATGCAATTCATGCCGTCGTACATGAGCCTTATCTCCACTCCCTCCCGAGCTTTTTCCTTAAGGATCTCCAGCACCCTGTCCCACACCACTCCCGGCTTTATGATGAAATACTCCATAAATATGAAATGCTTCGCCTTCTTCAGCTCGGCCTCAAGTATGGGAAACATCTCCTCCCCGGTGGGGAAATATACGGTGCTCGTGTTGGAGTAGGCGGGATAGCCGCAGACCTCTGATGTATAGCGCACAGTGTTTTCAAGGAATCTGTTTTCTTCCCTTATCTTCTCTCTGAGCTCCCTGTCTTGTTTCATGTAGGGGGCTGTCCTATCTATAGATTCCCTAAGTCTCTTTTGCATCCTGGAAGGGGTGTTCTGAAAGTTGAGGTACAGGTAAAAAAGGGCTCCGAACACGGGAAAAAGCATGATGGGGATTATCCATGAGATCTTGAAGGCAGAGTTCCCCTCCTGATTCAAGATAAATATTATCTCCACAGCCGACAGTATGATGAAAATGTAAAAGGTGAATTTCTGATCCATCCAGCTGAAAAAGGCTATGAGTATGGCGAGCTGTATGAGAGTAAAGAGGAGAAGCATCGCCGAACGGGAAAAAAGAGCCCTCAATATAGGCCACGACTTTCTGTGAGCGTCGGCCTTCTTCAAGCGCCCGAAAATGTTCTCGTGCTCGGCCTTTCTCGCAGTGGGATAGGCCTTTATGAGCTCCTCATATTCAGCTTTGAACTCGTCCTTTACGTTTACCATAAATCGTATTCTACCACATTTTTTATTGAAAGGCAGCTTTAAATAGTTTAAAATAATA
>CALWLK010000081.1 GCA_944381505.1 uncultured Lachnospiraceae bacterium | reverse complement strand
ATATGAGAGCCGCGCCGAAAATGCGAACAAGTACTATGAGACGGCTCAGAAGCTCATTGAGCTTGACAAGAAGATCGCGGAGACGAAGGCGGATATCCCCAAGTGCGAGACGAAGATCGAGACTCTTAAGCCCTGGCTCGGCTTTGACCTTCCTTTGGACTATGAAGGCACGAAGGAGACAGCGGCATTTATCGGTTCCGTTCCCGACAAGAGGGAGCTTGCCGAGATCTATGAGGGCATCACGTCGGCTCTCGACGAAAATATCGGCGTGGACGTAAGCGTCATAACAAAGAGCGACGACATGACCTGTATCTTTGTGGTATGTCTTAAAAAGGACAAAGAGCAGATGGAGGAGGCCCTCAAAAACATAAGCTTTTCCAAGGCACAGCTTTCAAAGACCGTGCCCGCAGCGGAGGTACGGGAGCTTGAAAACAGGATAGCAGAGGACAACAAGTTCATCGAGGCCTGCACCGAGGACATCAAGGCCCTTGCAGCCGAGAGAGACAATCTCAAGTTTTTGGAGGATTACTACAGGGCGAGGTCGGACAAGTTCGAGGCTCTGGGAAAGGTCAAGCAGACGAAGAGGACCTTCTTCTTGGAGGGATATATCCCTGCAAGGTTCGGTTCAAAGCTTACAGAGATATTGGAGGACAAATTCGATGCGGTGGTAAAGCTCGAAGACCCCGCAAAGGACGAAGACGTTCCCGTGGAGCTTCAAAACGGTCTGCTCTCAGACCCCATGGAGACTGTGGTGGAGAGCTACTCCCTGCCCGGAAACGGAGAGATAGACCCGTCAAAGATCACGGCTGTCTTCTACTACATTTTCTTCGGACTGATGCTTGCGGATGTGGGCTACGGCCTTTTGATGGTTGCAGGTACCGGGATAGTCCTTATGAAGTGTAAGAACATAAAGCCCGGTATGAAGAAGATGATGAAGCTCTTCCTCTATTGCGGAATAGCCACCATTTTCTGGGGCGCAATGTTCGGAAGCTTCTTCGGAGATGCTGTGACGGTGATAGCGACCACCTTCTTCAACAGGCCTGACATAAAGTTCCCCGTGCTCTGGTTCGAGCCGGTGAATGAGCCCATGAAGGAGCTGGTATTTGCCTTTGCCTTAGGTATAGTCCACATCTTCACCGGACTTACCATAAAGCTCTATCAGTGCATAAAGGACGGGGCATATAAGGATGCCATATACGACGTGGTATTCTGGTATATGTTCGTGGGCGGCGGCATAGTATATCTTCTGACCATGCCCATGATAACCGGAATGCTGGGCTTGAGCTTCAATCTTGGCCCTACAGTGGCAACTGTCTCGGGGGCTCTGGCTGTAGCCGGATGTATAGGAGTTGTGCTCACAGGAGGAAGAGAGTCAAAGAACTGGTTCAAGAGGATATTAAAGGGCGCCTACAGTGCATATGGAGTATCAAGCTATCTGAGCGATGTGCTTTCCTACTCGAGGCTTCTTGCTCTCGGACTTGCATCCGGAGTTATATCCACGGTGTTCAACAAGATGGGAAGCATGATGGGAGCCACATGGTACGGAGCTCTGCTCTTTATAGCGGTATTCCTTGTGGGACACGCCATGAACCTTGCCATAAACGTCTTGGGCTCATATGTTCACACCAACAGGCTTCAGTTCGTTGAGTTTTACGGAAAATTCTATGATGGCGGAGGAAGGAAATTCACTCCGTTCAGGGAAAATACAAAATACTACAAAGTCAAGGAGGACGAATAGTCATGGAAAATTTAGGATTATTTTTTGCATTAGCAGGTGCGGCTCTGTCCGCAGGACTTGCAGGCTGCGGTTCGGCCGTGGGCGTTGGCATCGCCGGCCAGGCGGCATCAGGAGTTGTTACTCAGGAGCCTAACATGTTCTCAAAGGTTCTCGTGCTTCAGCTTCTTCCCGGTACACAGGGTATTTACGGGCTTCTTATAGCATTCATCACATTGACCCAGATCGGAATCATGGGCGGAAGCCCTGACATCTCCCTCTTGAAGGGACTCCTTTACTTCGCTGCATGCTTCCCCATGGCTATAGGCGGACTCATCTCTGCCATCGCTCAGGGTAAGTGCTCAGTTGCAGCTATAGGACTTGTTGCAAAGAGACCCGACCAGTTCGGTAAGGCAATGATCTTCCCTGCCATGGTTGAGACCTATGCTATCCTTGCACTCCTTATCTCCATCCTTGCCATCTTCGGAATCCAGGGCTTGGCATTGTAATTTGAGAAATACTATAAGAAACCGAAGAAGGAAGGAGGACAAAGATGGAGAGCGGACTTGAAAAGATCATAAGCCACATCAAGGCTGAGGCCGAAAAGGAAGCCTGCGAGATCAAGGCGAGCGCCGAGGAAAAGGCGGCGGCAATCAAGGCCGAGGCGAGAGAAAAGCTTAGTGCCGAGGTGGAGCGCATAGAGAAAAAGACTCAGGATGATATTTCAGGCATCCTTGAGAGAGGTGCGTCTTCGGCAGAGCTGAAGAGAAAGCAGATCCTTCTTAAAGAGAAACAGGAGTTGATCAACGAGACCATAAAAAAGGCGGGAGACAAGCTCCTCGCCCTCTCGGATGATGAATATTTCAAGGTGATCGCGGAGCTCTTTAAAAAGCACGTGACAGACAAAAAGGGAGCCATAAGCTTCAACAATAGGGACATGGACAGACTCCCCGAAGGATTTTTGGACGACCTTAAGAAGGCGGCCGAGGAGAAGGGCGGAGAGATAGCCCTCTCGGAGAAAGCCTCCGACATAGACGGAGGATTCGTCTTGAGCTATGGCGGGATAGAGGAGAATTGCTCTTTCTCGGCGCTTATAGACGACAATATGGAAATATTACAGGACAAGGTACAGAAGGTTTTGTTTGGATAAGCAGGCTTCAGTAGGAGGTTATAATGGAATCAACCTATGTAGATAAAAAATATGTATATGCTGTAGCCGCAATCAGGTCGGAGGAGTTGAAGCTTCTCAACGCTTCGTTTTTGGATCAGCTTATCCAGGCAAAGACCGCAGACGAGTGCATGAGGATACTCTCGGAAAAGGGCTGGGGCAGGGAGGACACAAAGACTCCCGACGAGATGCTCTCGGCGGAGAGAGAGAAGACTTGGGAGACGGTCACTCAGTTTGTGCCCGACAGAAAAGTGTTCGATGTGTTCCTCTTGGAAAATGACTACAACAATCTCAAGGCCGCCATCAAGGAATCCCTTATGGAGTTTGATTATCCCGGTATATATATCAAAGAGTCCACAGTCCCCTATGAGACTGTGAGGGCCGCCATCAAAGAGAGAGATTACGAGGCTCTCCCTGATGATATGCAGGAGATCGCAAGGACGGCTCACGACACCTTCCTTCACACGAAGGACGGGCAGCTCTGTGATCTGATGGTTGACAAGGCCTGCCTTGAGGCAATACTGAAAGCCGGAAATGCGAGCGGGAACGAGTTCCTTAAAAGGTACTCGGAGCTCACCGTTGCAGGGGCCGACATAAAGATCGCCGTGCGCGCCGCGAGAGCCGGTAAAGACAAGGATTTCATACTCTCGGGCCTTGCGGACTGCGATACAGTGGAGATAAACGCTCTGGCAAACGCCGCTGTCCAAGGCACGGATGCTGTGTGCTCCTACCTTGCGGCCACGGATTATGCGGATGCCGCCGACAGGCTTAAGGAATCGCCCCAGGCCTTCGAGTGCTGGTGCGACGACCTGATAATAACCGGAATGAGGTCCGAGCTTTACAATTCCTTCGGGCTTGGCCCTATAGCGGCCTACATTCTGGCCAGAGAGAGCGAGATAAAATCAGTTAGGATCATCCTCTCGGCAAAGCTCAACGGCTTTTCAGAGGAAATAATCAGGGAAAGGGTGCGTGAGACTTATGTATAAGATAGCTGTTATGGGCGACAGAGACAGCATATACGGCTTCGCCGCGGTAGGCCTTGAACCCTTCCCTATAACAAACGAGGAGGAAGCCAAGGCAAAGCTTCGCGAGCTTGCGGACGGAAATTATGCGGTCATATATATAACCGAGGCTTTGGCTGCAAAGCTTGAAAAAGAGATCGAACATTTTTCCGAGAGAAGATTACCTGCGATAATACTGATACCCGGAGTATCAGGAAACACCGGAAAGGGACTTCAGGCCGTAAAGCGGTCTGTGGAGCAGGCAGTCGGTTCGGATATTATCTTCGGCAATGATTAAGGCTGAAATTTTGGAGGAAAAAATGAGCAAAGGTGTGATAAAAAAAGTAGCCGGACCTCTGGTTATCGCCAAGGGCATGAGGGATGCAAACATGTACGATGTTTGCAGAGTTTCCGAGGAGCGCCTTATCGGAGAGATAATAGAGATGCACGGCGATGAGGCTTCGGTGCAGGTTTACGAGGAGACCTCAGGACTTGGTCCCGGAGAGCCTGTGGAGTCCACGGGAGTTCCCCTTTCGGTAGAATTGGGCCCGGGACTCATAAGCAGTATATATGACGGCATTCAGAGACCTCTTGTAAAGATCAAAGAGAAGACAAATTCAAATCTCCTTCAGAGAGGTGTCGAGGTACCCTCCCTTGACAGGGAGAAAAAGTGGCATTTTATTCCCTCGGTAAATGCAGGGGATGAGGTGGAAGCGGGAGACGTTATCGGAACGGTTCAGGAGACTGACGTTGTTCTTCACAAGATAATGATCCCCTATGGAATAAAGGGAAAGATTAAGTCTGTCTTGGAGGGTGACTACACCGTAGCGGAAAATGTGGCTGTAGTGGAGACGGAGAAGGGAGAGGAGGTTGTGGGCCTCATGCAGAAGTGGCCTGTTCGTCAGGGAAGGCCCTACAAGACAAAGCTCTCTCCCGACATGCCTCTTGTGACAGGACAGAGAGTTATAGACACTCTGTTCCCCATTGCAAAGGGCGGCGTTGCCGCAGTACCCGGACCCTTCGGTTCAGGTAAGACTGTGGTTCAGCACCAGCTTGCAAAGTGGGCTGACGCAGATATAGTTGTATATATCGGATGCGGAGAGCGTGGAAACGAGATGACCGACGTTCTCAACGAGTTCCCCGAGCTGAAGGACCCCAGAACAGGAAAGTCCCTCATGGAGAGGACAGTGCTTATTGCAAACACCTCGGATATGCCCGTTGCGGCTCGTGAGGCTTCTATCTATACAGGTATAACTATTGCGGAGTACTTCAGAGATATGGGTTATTCGGTAGCCCTCATGGCGGACTCAACATCCCGTTGGGCCGAGGCTCTCCGTGAGATGTCCGGAAGACTTGAGGAGATGCCCGGTGAGGAGGGTTACCCTGCTTACCTCGGATCGAGACTTGCACAGTTCTACGAGAGAGCGGGACGAGTTATATCTCTCGGAAAGGACGGCAGAGAGGGAGCTCTCTCAGTTATCGGAGCCGTATCCCCCGCAGGAGGAGATACTTCTGAGCCTGTTACCCAGGCTACGCTCCGTATAGTAAAGGTGTTCTGGTCCCTTGACTCGAACCTTGCATACAAGAGACACTTCCCCGCCATCAACTGGCTGAACTCGTATTCTCTGTATCTTGACAATATGGAGAAGTGGTTCAACGAGAATGCGGCTAAGGATTGGGCTAAGCTTCGCGGCGAGCTCATGCTCCTTCTTCAGGAGGAGGCGGAGCTTGACGAGATAGTTAAGCTCGTAGGTATGGACGCCCTCTCGGCTCCCGACAGGCTGAAGCTTGAGGCTGCCCGCTCTATCCGTGAGGACTATCTGCATCAGAACGCTTTCAATGAGACGGACACATATACCTCTCTTGAGAAGCAGCACATGATGATGCAGCTTATACTCGAGTTCTATCATGTGGCCGGAGACGCTCTTTCAAAGGGCGCAAAGGTAAACGACCTTGTAAATATCCCTGTCAGAGAGGCCATAGGACGTTTCAAATACGTTGAGGAGTCAAAGACAGCAGAGGAATACAAAAATATTGTCGAAGAGCTCAAGAAGGAATGCGACGAGGCTCTTTCAAGAAAGGAGGACTTCTAAATGCCTAAGGAGTATAGGACGATTCAAGAGGTTGCAGGTCCTCTGATGCTTGTAAAGGGCGTTGAGGGAGTAACTTACGACGAACTTGCGGAGATAGAGCTTTCAAGCGGAGAGAGACGCCGCTGTAAAGTTCTTGAGATAGACGAGGGAAATGCCCTCGTACAGCTTTTTGATGCATCCACAGGAATAAACCTTGATTCATCAAAGGTAAGATTCTTGGGAAGATCAATGGAACTGGGAGTTTCCGAGGATATGCTGGGAAGGATGTTCGACGGAATGGGAAGGCCCATAGACGGAGGCCCCGAGATACTTCCCGAGAAGCGTATGGACGTAAACGGACTTCCCATAAATCCTGCGGCCAGAAGCTATCCCGAGGAGTTCATCCAGACGGGAGTTTCAGCTATAGACGGACTCAACACCCTCGTCCGCGGCCAGAAGCTTCCTATCTTCTCCTGCTCGGGACTTCCTCATGCGAACCTTGCTGCTCAGATAGCGAGACAGGCAAAGGTAAGAGGAACGACAGAGCCCTTCGCCGTTGTGTTTGCGGCAATGGGTATCACCTTCGAGGAGGCGAACTTCTTCATGAGCTCCTTCAGAGAGACAGGAGCTATAGACAGGGCTGTAATGTTCATAAATCTGGCAAACGATCCTGCGGTAGAGCGTACATCCACACCTAAGATGGCCCTCACCGCCGCAGAGTACCTTGCATTTGAGAAGGACATGCACGTTCTGGTAATACTTACAGATATCACGAACTATGCGGATGCCCTTCGTGAGATATCGGCAGCCCGCAAGGAGGTTCCCGGACGTAGAGGATATCCCGGATACATGTACACAGACCTTGCGACCATGTACGAGAGAGCCGGACGTCAGACAGGCAAGAAGGGATCCATCACCATGATACCTATACTTACCATGCCTGAGGATGATAAGACTCACCCCATCCCCGATCTTACAGGATATATCACAGAGGGACAGATAATCTTAAGCCGTGAGCTTTACAGAAAGAACATAGCTCCGCCCATAGATGTTCTCCCTTCACTGTCGCGTCTTAAGGATAAGGGAATCGGTGAAGGAAAGACAAGAGTGGATCACGCCGACACCATGAACCAGCTGTTTGCGGCTTACTCCAGAGGTAAGGACGCCAAGGAACTGATGGTGGTTCTCGGAGAGGCTGCCCTCACAGACATGGACAAGCTCTACGCCAAGTTCGCCGATGAATTCGAGAGACAGTATGTAAATCAGGGTTATGAGACCAACAGAGACATAGAGGAGACCCTTGACCTGGGCTGGAAGCTTTTGGGAATCCTTCCCAAGTCGGAGCTCAAGCGTATCAAGGATAAGTTTATTGACGAATACTATCATCCCTATGAGGATTGATATTATACTCTGATACATACCGGAAGGAGAAAAAATGGCACAGGCACAAGTAAATCCCACCAGAATGGAGCTTACGAAGCTTAAGAATAAGCTCAAGACCGCAGTGCGCGGCCACAAGCTCTTAAAGGACAAGAGAGATGAGCTCATGAGACAGTTCCTTATTTTGGTTAGGGAAAACAAGGCCTTGAGAGAAAAGGTCGAAAACGAGATCAAAAACTGCAACAAGAACTTTGTGCTTGCCGGAGCGGGAATGAGTACGGAGGCTTTAAACGTTGCCCTCATGGCTCCCAAACAGGAGGTATACCTCGAGACCGGAGTTCAAAACGTCATGTCGGTGGAGATACCTGTCTTTGAATACAAGACAAGGACTTCAGACACGAACGATATATATTCCTATGGACTCGCCTTCACCTCCTCGGATCTGGACGGAGCGGTAAAGAGCATAGCGGATATACTTCCGGATATGCTCAGACTTGCGGAGTGCGAGAAATCCTGCCAGCTCATGGCGAAGGAGATCGAGAAGACAAGAAGAAGGGTAAATGCTCTTGAGCACGTTATGATTCCTCAGACTCAGGAAAGCATAAAGTACATTACAATGAAGCTTGACGAGAACGAGAGAAGCTCTCAGGTAAGGCTCATGAAGGTCAAGGATATGATGCTTGAGGATGCTCACCATTACTCCGAGAAGGACAGTGCGGGAGCTGTAAAGGTAGAAGTGGAGGCCGTATGATAAAGACGACCTTGGTTATAATGGCAGCCGGAATAGGCTCCAGATATGGCGGAGGAGTGAAGCAGCTCGCAAGGGTAGGCCCCTCGGGGGAGATCATCATGGATTACTCTATCCATGATGCCCTGGCGGCGGGCTTTGACAAGACTGTGTTTATCATCCGCAAGGATATTGAGGATGATTTCAGGGAGATAATCGGAAGGCGTATCGAAAAGATAACCGATGTGGATTACGCCTTCCAGGATCTCAACGATCTGCCTTCGGGCTACAGTCTTCCTCAGGGCAGGACAAAGCCTTGGGGCACAGGCCAGGCTATACTGAGCATCAGAGGCAAGGTGGACACTCCTTTTGCGGCTATAAATGCCGACGACTATTACGGAGTGCACTGCTTCAAGCACATTCACGACTATATGGCGGATAGGATGGATCTCTCTGCAAAAAAGCTCGATATCTGCATGGCGGGTTTCAGGCTGGGAAATACTCTCTCGGACAACGGCACTGTCACCAGAGGAGTATGCAGGGTCAGAGGAGAAATCCTTGAATCTGTCACAGAAACATTTGATATTTCTGAAAAAGCCGGTAAAATAACAGGGAGAGACGCTTCGGGAAATGAAGTGGAGCTTTCAGCAGACGACCCCGTGTCAATGAATATGTGGGGACTCCCTCCCGTTATACTCGACGAGCTTTCGGAGAGATTCCCGGTATTCCTTGACGGCATCCCTAAAGGGGATCTGAAGGCTGAGTACCTTTTGCCGGCAGTTATAGACACTCTTATCAGAGAGGGAAGGGCAGGAGTTAAAGTGCTCCCCACCGAGGACAAGTGGTTTGGCGTTACCTATGCCGAGGACAAGGCATACGTCGAACAGGCTTTGAGGGCTCTCGTAAGTAAGGGCGTTTATAAGGAGAAACTCTTTGGATAACAGAAATACAAACAGAGAGAGACAAAAGAGACAATTAAGATCACGCATAGTAAATAGCCAAGAGCCTGCGGCTCATGAGAGGGGAGGATACTCCTCAAAAAGACGCAGAGTGCTCTTGGCTATATTTGCCGTCTTTGCGATCATTGCAGCGGCGGGATACATATATCTGAACAACAGGCATTACACCGACTACTCTGTGAGCAGAGAGTGGGAGCTTCAGCATGGGGATACTCAGACCGAAAGCTTCAAGGGCTACGAGAGCTTTAAGGGCGGAGTGATATGTTACTCAAAGGACGGGGCCTCATACACGGACTCCAACGGAAAGATAATATGGGAGAGAAGCTATGAGATGACAAATCCCATCATATCCATATGCGGAAGCTACGCCGCCATAGCGGACAGAGGCAGCCACAACATATATATTTTTAATGACGAGAAAAATACAGGGGCGGCGGAGGCCGTGCTTCCCATAACCAAGATATCCGTCTCGGGAAACGGATTGGTGTACGCAATATTGAGAGATTCGGAGGCGGACTACATAACAGCCTTCAACAATGACGGAAGCGCAGTGGTCTTGAGCATCAAATCCGTGCTCACGGGAGACGGCTACCCCTTTGACATATCGGTGTCTCCTGACGGGACACAGTTAATTTCATCATATTATAAGCTTGACGGAAGCAACGTGGTGACAAGCGTTATCTTCAGAAACTTCGGAGAACCGGGACAAAGCACCGATGCAAGGAAGGTTGTGGGAGGATTTACCGAGGAGCTTTCGGGACATTTGGCGGGGAGAGTGCATTTTTCCGACAACGCCTACTCTCAAGCCGTCTATGACGGAGGCATAATCTTCTTCTCCACGAAGGTGCTGACCTCCCCGGAGATAATAAAGAGCGTCACCTTTGAGGAGGAGATAGTTTCAGTGGCCTTCAGCGAGGACTATTTGGCTGTGATAATCGGACAAAACTCCGGAGAGAAGCCCTACAGGCTTGAGGTCTACAAGAAAAACGGAGCAAGGCTCTGCTCTGTGGAATTTGACTATCAATATGAAAACTTTGAGATAAGCAGGGATTACGTGCTCCTCTATACAGAGGAGGATTGCAGAGCCTACACCGTCCACGGGAAGGAGAGGCTTTCAACAGATTTCGATATACAAGTCTCAAAGCTGATAAAGGGGAGCTTTCCCGGAGAGTTCATAATAGTGGGAAACAACCTTATGCAAAAGATAAAAATGAGGTAGCTTGGAGGAAGGATATGAAGTATTGTGTCGGAGTAGATGTGGGGGGAACCACGGTAAAGGCAGGGATTTTTGAGGAGACGGGAAAGCTCATCATGAAGTGGTCTGTTCCTACGAGGAAGGAAAACGGAAGCGCCGAGCTCTTTGAAGATATAGGAAAAAGCATAAAGCTTAAGCTCTCAGAGGCAAACATCTCCACAGACGAGGTGACGGGAATAGGAATGGGAGTTCCCGGGCCTGTGCTTCCTGACGGATACGTGGAGGTATGCGTAAATCTGGGATTAAAGGACAGATTCCCTGCAAGGGAGCTCTCCGCATACATGGACGGAATGCCTGTAAAGCTCTCAAACGACGCCAACATCGCGGCCCTCGGAGAGATGTGGCAGGGAGGCGGCAAGGGATATGAATCTGTCTGCATGGTGACTCTGGGCACCGGAGTGGGCGGAGGAATAATCCATGAGGGAAGGATCATAAACGGAACTCACGGAATTGCCGGAGAGATAGGTCATATGCACGTCACCGACGGTGAGGAGGAGGCCTGCAACTGTGGAGGCCACGGCTGCCTTGAGCAGTACGCCTCGGCCACGGGCATAGTGAGAGTGGCAAAGAGAAAGCTCGCCTCCTGCAATGTAAGGTCAAAGCTCAGGAACATGGGGGCGGAGCTAAGTGCAAAGGACGTCTGCGATATGGCAAAGGAGGGGGACGAGATCGCTTTAGAGACTCTCGAGTACAGCATGGGAAAGCTGGGACTGGTGCTCTCCTATGTTTCAATGTGTTCGGATCCTGAGATATTCGTCATAGGCGGAGGAGTGTCGAAGGCCGGAGAATTCCTGACAGACATAATATCGAGACACTTAAACGCCTACCTGAACATGGTTAAGAAAAAAGAAAAGAACGTGGTCCTTGCAAAACTTGGAAACGATGCGGGGATATACGGAGCAGCGAAGATGGTTTTGGAATAAGCGGCCTACTCCTGCTCTTTTGCACAGGGCAGGGAGAAGGTGAACTCGGACCCCACCTTTTCCGTGGACACCACATCTATCTGTTCTCCGTGGGCCTGTATTATCTCTTTTACTATGGCAAGGCCAAGACCTGTGCCCTTCTTGTCTCTGCCCCTTGAGGAGTCGCTCTTATAAAATCTGTCCCATATCTTTTTCAGGCTCTCCTTGGGGATGCCTGATCCCGTATCCTTCACTGAAATGAAGGTCTTTCGCTGTCTTATGGTGGCCTGTATATATATCACGGAATTATCGTGGCTGAACTTGATGGCGTTGTCCACCAGGTTGTAGAGGACCTGCTGTATTTTTGACAGGTCCGCATATACAGGCTCCCTCTCCTCTGAAAATGTCAGATCAAAGCTTATCCCTCTTTCATCGCAGACCACCTCAAAGGAGGTGCACACGTCTTTTATGACAGCGTTTATGTCAAATACGGATCTGTTCAGGAATCCCTTTGAATCCAGAGAATTGAGTGTAAGCATACCTTGGGTGAGCTTTGTCAGCCTGTCGGTCTCAGATATGACGCGGCCTATGTATTTTTCAGACATCTCAGGAGGGATGGTGCCGTCAAGCATCGCCTCCAGATACCCCCTTATACTTGTGAGGGGAGAGCGGAAGTCATGGGATACGTTTGCAATGAATTCCTTCTGATACTGCTCAAGATTGTCGAGTTCTCCCGCCATATAGTTGAGGGTCTGGGCCAGATAGCCCATCTCGTCGTGCTTGCCCCCGAGGTCTATGCGATATGAGAGGTTCCCCTTTGCGTACTCGTTGGCGCCGCCGGTTATCTTCTTGAGAGGGATATATACCGTGAAGGTAAACACCAGCATTATTATCAGGGACAAAAGAAATATGATGAGCCCGGATATATAGACTATATTAAGAATGCGGTTCGATGAGGCGATGATATGGTTTACAGGCTTGTGTATAAGTATATACCCTGTGGTGGTATAGCCTGATATGAGTGGAGCGCATACGGAGAGCATATCCGAGGTGAACATGCCGCTGTAGTCTCCCACAGTATAGAGCCCCGGGCCTCCCGCAGGATTAAACTCAGGTATGGTCACGCCGTCAAAGCTTCCATTGTTGCTGTCGATAACGATAAGGCCGCTGTCGTCGGAAACCCATATATATGCGTCCAGATATTCCGCCACAATCTCTATCTGGGAGGCCACATTGTTGTTTTCCAGATCCCCGTAGGAATTGAAAAACTCAGAGTAGGTGTCTGCCATCAGGGAGGCCTCGTTATAGAGATTTTCCGAGGTCTCGGATATTTGAAAATCATAGGTAAGGCGGGAGGAAAAAAAGGCTATGGTGATAAAACCCAATAGCCCGAACACGATATATCCTAATATAAATTTTATATAGAGGGATCTTCGCATAAATGTTCTCCGCCGATAAGCTTATTTTTTGACCTCAAATTTGTAGCCTATTCCCCAGACAGTGCTTATGGCCCAGCTGTTATTGTCGCTGAGCTTCTCTCTGAGCCTCTTTATATGTACGTCCACGGTCCTGGTGTCCCCGAGATACTCATATCCCCATATGTGGTCGAGAAGCTGCTCTCTGGTAAACACCTGATTGGGAGATGAGGCAAGGAAATATAAAAGCTCCAGCTCCTTCGGAGGCATGTCCACAGTATGACCTTTGTAGACGACGGAATAGTTTGTCATGTTTACGATGAGATCGGGATATTCAACATAGTCACCCTGTCTTCCCGAGCTGTCGGCGGAGCGCTGCATCCCTGCGCTGTACCTTCTGAGGACCGCCTTCACTCTTGCCACCAGCTCCTTTGAGTCGAAGGGCTTTATTATATAGTCGTCAGCGCCCAGCTCAAGGCCCAATACCTTGTCAAATACCTCTCCCTTTGCGCTCATCATTATTACGGGAGTGTCGTGCTCCGTGCGAAGCTTGCGGCATACTTGATATCCGTCGATACCGGGAAGCATCAGGTCCAAGAGGACCAGGTTCGGCTTGTAGAGGGAAATCTCCTTCAGAGCTTCCTCCCCGTCCCCTACGATCTTCGTATCATAGCACTCCTTGTTGAGGTAAAGAGATATGAGCTCGGCGATGCTGTAATCATCGTCAACTATCAGTATTTTTTGTCTTTCCGCCATTTCAGTTCTCCTGATAATCAAAAAGCATTATTTAAATGTAACTATGGTAACTCCGGTGTCGCCCTCCCCGAATTCCCCAAGACGAAAGCTCTTTATGTAGTCGAGCTTTTTAAGGCGGTTATGTACGGCTTTTTTGAGTGCTCCCGTACCTCTTCCGTGGACTATCCTCGCATTTGGAAGGCCCGCAAGGTAGGCATCGTCCAAGTACTTCTCAAGGACTGGCACCGCCTCATCGGTAGTCATGCCTATGAGATTTACCTCCGGGCGCACGGAAAAGGCCTTGGGAGAAAAATCGGAGGTATTTCTCCCGGTGCTTCCGGGGGACCTTCCCTTATCTGAGGCGGCTTTGGGCCCCTCGTCCACAAGCTCTATGTCCCGGGCGTTTACCTTGGATTTCATTATACCTATATTCACAAAGAGATTGCCGCTCTTATCCGGAAGGCTCGCAACGGTGCCTGTGATATTGTTCATGAGGGGAAGCCTTACGCTGTCACCGAGCTTAAGCTTTTTGGGGGAGGCAGGTCTCGTAGGGCCCTTTACCCTGACGGAGGTCTTTTCCTCGGTCTCCTTAAGCTTGTCTCTGAGCTTTTGTCTTTCGGCCTCCACTGCGTTTTGAAGCCCGCTGCCCTCGGCCATGCGATTGATGTTTTTCACGGTGCGGTCAGCGGTCTCCTTGGCCTCCTTCAATATGCGTGAGGCCTCTGTGCGGGCGTTTCTGAGGATCTTTTCCCTGTTTTCGTCTATACGGCTCTCCTTTGCCCTGAGCCTTGAGCGAAGCTCCTCTATCTCTCTCTTATAGTTTTCGGCCTCCGCCTTGTCGCGCTCCAGAAGCACGCGGCTTTCCTCCAGCTTTCTTATAACGTCCTCGAAGCTCTCGGCGTCGGTGCTGATGTGTTTTTTGGCCTCGTCTATGATATATTCGGGAAGGCCCAAGCGCTTTGAGATGGCAAAGGCGTTGGATTTTCCCGGAACTCCTATTAAAAGCCTGTAGGTGGGGCGAAGGGTGGCCACATCGAATTCACAGCAGGCATTCTCCACGCCCTCTGTCTCAAGAGCGTATACTTTCAGTTCGGAATAGTGAGTGGTGGCTACGGTCCTCGTCTCTATGTGATGGAGAAAGTCCAAGATCGCTATGGCCAGAGCCGCGCCCTCTGTGGGATCGGTGCCGGCACCCAGCTCGTCAAAGAGGCACAGGGAGCGGCTGTCGGCATTTTTAAGTATCTCCACAGTATTGGTCATATGTCCGGAGAAGGTAGAAAGGCTCTGCTCTATGCTCTGCTCGTCACCTATGTCGGCATAGACCTCGTCAAATATGCCGAGACGAGAGCCCTCCCCTGCGGGTATGTGAAGCCCCGCCTGCCCCATGAGGGTAAAGAGTCCTGTGGTCTTGAGAGACACGGTCTTTCCGCCTGTGTTGGGACCTGTTATGACAAGAAGGTCATAGCCCTCCCCCAAGCGTATGTCTATGGGAACCACTTTATCGCGGGGGATAAGGGGATGTCTTGCGGATCTTATGTCTATGATCCTGTCATTGTTGAAAACAGGCTTTATGCCGGAGTAAGACAGAGACAGAGAGGCCTTGGCAAATATGACGTCCAACTCCGTGAGTATGCGCACATCCTCCGAGAGCTCGAAGGTGTATTCGGAAAGCCGGGCGCTAAGCTCGGCAAGTACAGCCTCTATCTCCTTTTTTTCCTGAATGTAGAGCTCCCTTAGGTCATTGTTGAGCTTGACTACCGAGGCGGGCTCTATAAAAAGAGTGGATCCGGTCTGGGAGGCATCGTGCACCATACCCCGCACGAGGGACTTGTACTCGGCCTTCACGGGGAGACAGTATCTGCCGTCTCTCTGGGTTATTATGGCGTCCTGAAGGTAATTCCTGCAGGCGTTCAGGGCTGACTGCATGGCGCCGTGTATGCGCTCGGAGGTGAGGCTTATCTGCCTTCTCACATGTCTCAGCCCCGCTGATGCGTCGTCGCTTATCTCATCCTCTGAGATGATACATCTCTTTATTTCGTTGTTTATCGGTGTGAGGGGAGAAAGTTGTTCAAATCTCTCCGAGAGACTGTCCGTCCTCTCCTCCGAGCCGTCGGATCTGTCGTAGGATTTTGCCCTTGCGGCCACAGTCAGTACGCCGCTCACCCGGAGGAGCTCATGGGCGCTCAAGGAGCTTCCGACTTCAAGCCTTTTCAGAGATTCACCTATATCCTTCACTCCGGAAAAGGAGACAGTGCTCCCCTTTAGCCTTATGCGGTCCAGAGCGTCTGAGGTGTTCTTTTGAAGGAGTTCTATCTCCTCCGCATCGGTCTCGGGGAGAAGCTTAAGGCATTCTTCTTTGCCCTTTGCACTCCCTGCGCAGTCTGAAAGGAGCTTTAATATCTTGTCGTATTCCAGTATTTTCAGTGCTTTTGTATTCATAAAATCAATTATAGCATGAGAGGGAAGGCATTTCTATGTTTTTCTTGCACATAGGAATATTAAAAAGTATAATGTAGCTATGGCTGAAAACGGAAAGGGAAAAAAGAGATTCATCACCGAAAAGGTCGTCGGGAGACCCATCACAGGGAAGCATGCGGCGAAATGCCTGCTTCTCTCGGTTTTGTGCGGCCTTCTTTTCGGGGCGGCGGCGGTCTTTGCCATGAGATATATTCCCGGTCCGGGCTCGGAGGAGCAAAAGGGAGATGTAGTCGAAAATACAGATATTTCAGGCAATGAGGCCGAGACGGAGGAGGCCCCGGAGGAGACATTGAAGGGGACCTTGGAGGTTGAGACAGAGGAGACGGAGCCCATTGAAGATATAGTGCGCACCGAGGTGGAGAACCACGAGTACAGCAGCAGGGACTTCGAGTCCATAATAGCAAATATAAGCGCCATAACGAGTGAGATCGGAAAGAGCACCGTGACTGTGAGATCCGTGTCCTCTGACAGAGGCTGGTTCAACGATCCTATAGATACTGTGGACAATTACGCGGGAATAGTCCTCAGCAAGGCGGGGGAGACTGCGGACATACTTACCACGGAGTCGGCAGTGATAAACGCGGACAGCTTGGAGATAGTATTTCCGAACGAGACTGTGGCTCCCGCCCATATAGTCGGCACCTCCCACTATGATAATCTCTCCGTCATAAGAGTGGAGGGAAGCGAGATGGCCGAGGGTGCTTTGGAGGGAGTGGAGCCTGTAAAGCAGGGCAATGTCTCTGTGGCAAGGCCGGGTGATTTCGTCATAGCGGCAGGGGCTCCTTTCGGCATGACGGAATCCTACGATTTCAGCTTCATAAATTATGTGTATGAGGAGGCCCCCGTGCCGGACAGAGAGATAAAAAAGATGTATGTGGACATCAGCTCCGATACGAGGCTCGGGACCTTCATCTTTGATGATTCCGGCAAATTTATAGGCTATGCCCAGCCCGCAGATGACAGTGCAGGCTTCGGCTCGGCTGTGGCCTCGGCCGCCGATTATCTGGATGTCATAGAAAAGCTCTCGGAGGGTAGCTCTGTGCCATTTATAGGTATAGAGGGAAGGGACGTGAGCTCCGAGATGCAGATGAGCGGAATGCCGGTGGGCGTCTACGTCACAGGAGTTATGACGGACAGCCCGGCCTATGCGGCGGGCATAAGAAGAGGCGACGTGATCACCGCCGTAGGAGCTACGGAGTGCTCCACAGTATCGGGATATTCAGCGGCACTCTCGAATCTCGCCTGCGAGAGTCCTGTGAGGCTCACAGTATGGAGAGCGGGAGTCGGAAACGAATACACCCGAATGGAGTTTGACATGGTGGTGGGCGCCAGATAATAATGACATCAGGAGAAACAAGATGAGATACATAGATACACTTAGAGACGGTATGCATGTGAAGGAGATCTATCTCTGCAAGACGAAGACCATAGCCCTCACAAAGAACGGAAAGGAATACGGAAGCGTCACTCTGCAGGACAAGACGGGACAGATAGACGGAAAGATCTGGGATATAAACTCTCCCGCCATAGGTGATTTCGAACCTATGGATTATATACACGTGGAGGGCAATGTAACCGTATTCAACAATGCCAATCAGCTGAATATATCAAGGGTCATGAGGGCCGAGGAGGGGGATTATTCACCGGCTGACTATTTCCCCGTCTCCTCCAAGGATATAGGGAAGATGTATAACGAGCTGAAGGGATATATAGCCTCCTTCAGAAATCCTTACCTCAAAAAGCTTATGACAAATATATTCTGTGAGGATGCGGAGTTTGCAAAGGTCTTCTGCGGACATTCCGCGGCAAAGACAGTGCACCACGGCTTTATAGGAGGGCTTTTGGAGCACAGCTTAAGCGTTACAAAGCTCTGCGATGACATGGCGAAGCATTATCCCTATCTCAACAGGGATCTGCTTTTAAGCGGGGCCATGGTCCACGATATCGGAAAGACCAGGGAGCTCTCGGCATTTCCCATGAACGACTATACGGACGATGGCCAGCTTTTGGGGCACATAATGATAGGAGCTTGGATGATAGAGGAGAGGATAAAGGAGATACCGGATTTCCCCCACAAGCTTCGATCCGAGCTTTTGCACCTTATACTCTCACACCACGGGGATCTGGAGTTCGGCTCTCCCAAAAAGCCGGCGCTGATGGAGGCCCTTGTGTTGAGCAGTGCGGATAATCTTGACGCGAAGCTTGAGACCATGTATGAGGCGCTGGAGTCCAAGGCTCCTCAGAACGATTCGGGGTGGATAGGCTACAACAGGCTGTTGGATTCAAATATAAGAAGGACCTCCGAGGAGACATAGAGTCTCGGGAGATTTAGCATGACATATAGAGCTGCTGCAAGAGAAAAGGCTTTGCGGCAGCTTTTTTCAAAAGGCGAAGGAAATACTATGAAGAAAAACGATGTGTTCAGAGTAAAAATAAGTGATATGAGCGATGAGGGCGCGGGAATAGGCAAAACTGACGACGGCTTTATATGGTTCATAAAAAACACGGTTATAGGAGACGAGGCGGAAGCACTTGTCATGAAAATGAAGAAAAACTATGGCTTTGCAAGGCTCGTGGGGATAATCAAGCCCTCTCCCGACAGGACAGAGCCTCCTTGCCCCATAGCGGGAAAATGCGGGGGATGTCAGCTTCAGGCCATGAACTATGGAGCCCAGCTTAAATTCAAGGAGAGAAAGGTCCTCAACAACTTAAGGAGGATAGGGGGCTTTGACATACCGGAGGCTTCAGGTTCCTCCACCGCTGCGGAGGAATACGAGAGGGGAGACATGACCGACTCTCCGATGGTAGAGGATATTTCGGGAGCAGAGCCTGAAATGATAATCCGCTACAGAAACAAGGCCCAGTATCCCATAGGAAGAGACAGGGAGGGTAAACTCACGGCGGGATTTTATGCGGGGAGGACCCACAGCATAATCCCCTGTTCGGACTGCCTTTTGGGACCTGTGGAAAACAGGCTTATCTTGGAATTTTTGCTCTCGTGGATGAAGAAGTATGGCATAGAAAGCTATGATGAGAACAGCGGAAGGGGAGTGGTAAGACACCTCCTTATAAGGAAGGGCTTTCGCACGGGGGAGATAATGGTGTGCCCCGTCATAAACGCGAGAAAATTTCCCCGGGAGAGGGAGCTTGTGGAGGGACTTTTGGAGCTTGAGCTTCCCGAGGGGTCAAAGATAAGGAGCATTTCTTATTCCTCAAACGTGGAAAACACCAACGTGATAATGGGGAAGGAAGCGGTGACGATATACGGAAAGCCTTACATAGAGGACGTCATAAGAAGATACGCGGGTCCCGATGTACAGGGATATGATGAAGTGAGATTTCGCATATCTCCGCTTTCCTTTTATCAGGTAAATCCTTTTCAGATGGAAAAGCTCTATGCCACAGCTCTTGAATATGCGGGGCTTACAGGAAACGAGGTGGTGTGGGATCTCTACTGCGGCACGGGTACCATATCCCTGTTCCTTGCAAAAAGCGCAAAAAAGGTCTACGGAGTGGAGATAATCCCTCAGGCCATAGAGAACGCCCGTGAGAACGCCTGCATAAACGGAATAGAAAATGTCGAGTTCTTCGTGGGGAAGGCCGAGGAGGTGCTTCCTGAATGGTATGAGAAGAATAGGGACGAGGCGGGGGCACATCCGGACGTCATAGTTGTGGATCCTCCCAGAAAGGGCTGCGACGAGCGCTGCCTTGAGACTATCCTAAAAATGGCACCGAGACGGGTGGTCTACGTCTCCTGCGATTCAGCGACTCTGGCGAGGGATCTTAAGTACCTGTGCGGCAGAGGGTATGAGCTTAAGCGGGTGAGGGCCTGCGACATGTTCCCGATGACGGTTCACGTCGAGACTATAGTGTTGCTACAAAAGTTGAACTCGTAGAAATCCTTTATTTTAAGCACTTTTACGAGCATTTCACCTTCGGTGAGACCGACTGGTCGAAACGCGGAAAACGCCTCGAAAAGTA
>CALWLK010000080.1 GCA_944381505.1 uncultured Lachnospiraceae bacterium | reverse complement strand
ATCGGCGCTGTCTGTCAGAACCGCCACTACGTCGACGACGGAAAAGTACCATTCTTGTTCTTCGTCATCCCAAACGGTACGAATTTTTCTATTTTCAAAAAATTGAATGGAATTTTTTGATTTTTCTCCTTTCATTCCATAACACCCCGCATTCATTTTGTCTGTTCCAATATCATAGCGTAAAACAGAAGGAAAAGCCACTTATTTCCACATTCAATCTTGGCAGCTCCGGAGGATATATGCCCCCGCCGGGCCGCCTTGTCAACCATAGGCGGGTGCCCCGACAGAGCTTTGAGCTCATTAGATGTAAAAACGCCGCCTTTTGTTAAAAAGCGTCGTTTTGCGTAGGTTGGCTCGGTTTTCTTGTGATTTATCATTATCCTTTGTAAAGAAACCTTATATTCCGGAAATATTAAAGTGGAAATCATCAGATACAGATAGTATAAAAATGACGTAAATAAATGTCTGAATATAAGATATATAAGATATTTTTTAGGAAGAACCTCATATCAGACCGCTAAGAATATTTTATGTTTTTTCGGTCTGATATGAGTTCATGATTTGACATTAAATTTAAAGAAAATAAATCGTTTTTTTACCTAAGGCTTGCTATCCTGTCCTTTACTTCCTTCATCATCTGCTCGTATTTCGTGAGCTTTGCCTTCTCCTCCTCGATCTTTGAGGCGGGAGCCTTGGAGATGAATTTCTCGTTTGAGAGCATACCTTGAGATCTCTTCAGCTCTCCCTCAAGGCGCTTCTCTTCCTTCTTAAGTCTCTCCAACTCCTTCTCTATATCCACCAGCTCTGCAAGAGGCATGTATATGGTTGCGTTTGCAATAACAGCTGATACGGCATTGTCCTCTATATTTGTCCTGTCCTTCTGACAGATCACCTCTGAGGCTCCACACAAAACAGCGAATACCTTGGTCGTATTCTTAAAAGTGTCTATAAGTTCATCTTTTTCGGATACGATATATACAGTAGCCTTCTTTGAGGGAGGAACATTCATATCTGTGCGGACTGTCCTTATGGCTCTTACCGCCTCCTTGATGCTCTCTATCTCAGCCTCCTCCTTCTTGAACTCACGCTCAGCTCTGTACACAGGATAGGATGAAATTACTATGGATTCCTCCTCGTCCTGAATATTTGTAAATATCTCCTCGGTTATGAAGGGCATAAAGGGGTGAAGGAGCTTCAAGCTGTCTGTGAGGACGGTCTTTAAAGTCCAAAGAGCGGCGTCCTTAGTCTCGTCGGTCTCCGAGTAAAGCCTGGACTTTACCATCTCTATATACCAGTCACAGAATTCATCCCAGATAAAGCCTGTTACATTGTCAAGAGCTATCCCCAGGTCAAAGGCCTCCATGTTGGCGGTCACCTTCTGCACCAGAGAGTTGAGCTTCGAGATTATCCACTTGTCCTCTATGGTAAATTTAAGGTCCTTTCCGTCTCCCTTGAGGCTCTCGGGATCCTTTGCCTTGTCAAGATTCATCATTATGAATCTTGTGGCGTTCCATACCTTGTTGGCGAAATTCCTCTCGCTCTCCACCTTCTCCCAATAAAAACGCATATCATTTCCGGGAGAGTTTCCGGTGAGAAGGGCCGCCCTCAGGGCATCGGCGCCATACTTGTCCACTACCTCCAGGGGATCTATTCCGTTTCCGAGGGACTTACTCATCTTCCTTCCCTGAGAATCCCTCACAAGTCCGTGCATGAGCACTGTGTTGAAGGGGCATTTTCCGGTGTGCTCTATCCCTGAGAACACCATCCTTATTACCCAGAAGAATATTATGTCGTAGCCTGTCACAAGGACATTCGTGGGATAAAACTTCTTGAACTCGGGAGTCTCCTCAGGCCAGCCCAGAGTGCTGAAGGGCCAGAGTGCTGATGAGAACCAGGTGTCAAGGGTATCCTCATCCTGAGTAAAATGAGTTCCCCCGCAGTCGGGACAGATGTCGGGCATATCCTCGGCAACTATGAGCTTTCCGCACTTATCGCAGTAGTAGGCGGGTATCCTGTGGCCCCACCACAGCTGTCTGCTTATGCACCAGTCCTTGATATTGTCCAGCCAATGTATATAGGTCTTCGCATAGTTTTCAGGGACGAATTTGAGCTCTCCTGTGGAGAGGGCGTCCTTGCAGTCCTTTGCGAACTTGTCCATCTTCACGAACCACTGAGGCTTTACCATGGGCTCAACAGTGGTTCCGCAGCGGTCATGAGTACCCACGCTGTGGCTGTGAGGAACCACCTTTACCAGAAGTCCCTCAGCCTTTAAGTCCTCCACCATGAGCTTTCTCGCCTCGTACCTGTCCATGCCGTCGTACTTTGAGCCGGGGCAGTTTATGGTGGCATCGTCGTTCATTATGCAGATCTCGGGAAGGTCATGTCTTCTCCCCACCTCAAAGTCGTTGGGGTCGTGGGCGGGGGTTATCTTTACGCAGCCTGTTCCGAACTCCTTGTCCACATACTCATCGGCTATGACAGGTATCTCCCTGTCCGTGAGAGGGAGCTTTAAGGTCTTTCCTATAAGGTCCTTATACCTCTCATCCTCGGGATTTACAGCCACGGCTGTGTCCCCAAGCATGGTCTCGGGCCTTGTGGTGGCGATCTCCACATACCTTCCCGGCTCTCCCACGATGGGGTAGTTAATGTGCCAGAAAAAGCCGTCCTGATCCTCGTGGATCACCTCCGCGTCCGATATGGAGGTCTTGCAGACAGGGCACCAGTTTATTATACGGTTTCCCTTATATATATATCCCTTGTTGTAGAGGTCTATAAACACCTTCTTTACTGCCTCGGAGCAGCCCTCGTCCATGGTAAAGCGCTTTCTTTCCCAGTCTGCTCCCGCTCCCATCTTATGCATCTGCTTTAAGATGCGGCTCTCATACTCCTCCTTCCAAGCCCAGGCCTCCTTGAGGAAGCCCTCTCTTCCCAGCTCGTGCTTGTCCTTTCCCTCGGATTTGAGCTTGTTTATGACCTTGACCTCTGTGGCTATGGCCGCATGGTCCGTTCCCGGCTGCCACAGCACCTCATAGCCCTGCATCCTCTTAAAGCGGCATATGCTGTCCTGCAGAGTATTGTCAAGAGCGTGTCCCATGTGGAGCTGTCCCGTCACGTTGGGCGGGGGCATCATAACGGAGAAGGGCTTTTTGTCGGAGTTTACGTCCGCGTGAAAATATCCCTTCTTAAGCCAATTATCATATATCCTCGGTTCCATCTCCTGAGGATCGTAGGTCTTCGCAAGTTCTTTCATAAATTATGTTCTCCTCTTTTTATTTACCGGTCCGGTTTTCATTTAAGGCTGTATCAGTCCTATATCATTTTCCTGTAGGTGCTTTTCCACTCCGCCACAAGCTTTCCGGTCTCCTCCTTCTGCTTCACGGAGTCCTTGTCGAATATGGCGGCTACCCTCCGATAGCTCAGATTCCCAAGCGCCGCCTGAGCCGCATCCTCTCTGCGCGCCGCAAGCTCCGATCTCTTCTCCTCTAAGATGAATTCTCCGCCGGCATTCTCGTCCAAGAGCCACAGATATTCCCGACATCTCTCATTGTCGGCTGTCTTTATTCCCTCCCGCAGCAGCTCTCTCGCACCGTCGTCGTCAAAAAGCCTTATCCTGCACACAGCCTCGTCGCATATCAGCTCCGACAGAAGCTTATACTGCTCGGCCTTCCTGTCCTCTGTAACGGATCTCTTTATTTTTTCCCTTATGAGTGAAGCTGCGGACTTGAAAAGCTCTCCCGCCTCGCAGTACCTTCCCAATCTGAAAAATGAAGCCGCCTTCATGGGAAGCAGGCTCTCATAGGGCATCCTCAGATACTCTCCAAGCCTCTGCTTG
>CALWLK010000079.1 GCA_944381505.1 uncultured Lachnospiraceae bacterium | reverse complement strand
CCTATGCCTATGCTGAACTCTCCGTCATAAAGCTCTGAGGTACCGCCTGCCTCCTCAGCCGATGTGTCGGAGGACTGAGCTTTTTCCTCAGTCGAAGCCTCCGTCTGCGTGGAAGTGCTCTCAGTCTCTGCAGCCGCCTCTGTAGACTCTGTGCCCGATCCGCAGGCTGTAAGTCCCGCCGCAAGCATAGCCATAGCTGTAAATAACGCCGCCCTCTTCATCAAATCGTTTCTCTTCATTTGTCATTCCTCCATCTCTTTTTTTCAATCGGCATGACAAACATTTTCGGGTATCAGATAAGATTCTGATAAATAAAAAGCCGGACAGTATAAAAACTGTCCGGGACGAATATCTTAAAATAAAATATCCGCGGTACCACCCGCCATTGGCATCTCTGCCCTCTCATCCGTATACCATCATATACGCCGCCCTTTAACGATTGCGGATTTCGTCGCTCCATACTATTTTATTCCGGAGCGCCCTCAAAAGCCCATTCAACTGTACCCTCCGTACCGCCATCACACCATCGGCGACTCTCTCTGACTTCAAAATACAGCCTACTTACTCGTTATCAACGGTTTGTCATGTTTGATTGTTGGTATAAAAATATCACCGGGCAAAGCGCTTGTCAAGCATTTTTTGCAGGATCCTTCCCTCCGCCCAAAATCCTCTTTATATATCTGCCTGATATAACCGGAGCCTCACCACAGCTATAACCCGTCCTCCTCCACAACTATCATGCCTTCCCTATAGGCTGAAAGCAGAAGCTGCAGATCCTTTATCTTCTCCGATATTATCTTGCCGTTATCAGTGTCCGCAACCATTATCCTGTGGGGCTCGGACTCAAAGAAATCCGATCCGGACTCTATGTCGAGATTTTCCGTAAGGGCCTTCTCCAAGCCCTCGAAGGGCTTGTGAGCCTTTATCCTCAGCCCGTGGGAATTGTAGATGAGGGTGTAGCCCGCGATACCGGTCTTCTTGTGATAAGCCCTGCAAAAGCCTCCGTCTATGACTATGAGCTTGCCTCCGGCCTTTATGGGACTCTCACCGCCCGAGACTCTCACGGGAGTGTGCCCGTTTATTATGTGGGACACCCGGGAGTAAAGGCCGAACTCCCTGAGTATCATCCCGCAGGTGCGCTCGGATTTGGAGTAGCTGTAGTAGGGATCGCTCTCCTCAATTCCCATGGACTCATCCTCTATGTAAGTCTTCTCGAAGGTCTTTATATTCCTCCCGCAGAGCGGCGATTTCCTTCCGCCCCACAGATACCACATGAAGTCCAGATTGTCCTCCGTCCGCCTCCCGAAGTAAGCCTGTCTCGCACGCTTCTCTGCATAATCAAAATAGGCCTTTCCCTTGTATATCTTTCCCTCAAAGCTCACGGCGGCGAAATTTCCGTCCTCGTCGAGGGGCATGCATCCGTGAAAAAGAAGGTTGTCATTCCAAAGGCAGTAGAGGCTTCCCTTGGAATAGAGGAATTCTATGTGTTTCTTAAGCCTCCTCCCGCTCTCGAACATAGAGCGGAGCTCTGCCATGACCTCAGTCTCCTCGGGAATCAAAGCATAGGGATCCTCCGGGTCCACAGTGGGGAAATCCGCATCCTTGAGCCTATAATCCTTCCCTGAAAGCTCGATATGGTACTCTGTCCCCTCAGGGCCCTCCACAGGCCTTACCTTGTCCAAAAGGAGCCTGTCCTCCATTTCGTATTCAGGATGCCTCTTTATGATCTGCCCCTCCAGCTTGAAGAGTATGACGCTTATAGCCTTAAACATATTTTGGGCGGAGTCCGAGTCCTCCCTGCCGTAGCCGTAGAACTTGTCCGCGAAGCTCCCCAGCCGTCTCAAGCTTATTCCGTAGCCGTTTTCCAGTATCTTCGTGTTGCTGTATTTTACGTTGTTTCGTATGACTGTCGCTATGCAGGCCTCGCTTCCCGCGGCGGCTCCCATCCACAGTATGTCGTGGTTCCCCCACTCTATGTCCAAGGAGTGATAATTCATGAGGAGCTCTATTATCTCGTCGGCCTTCGCCCCCCTGTCAAATATGTCTCCAACTATATGCAGATGGTCCACTGCAAGGCGTTTTATGAGGGCTGACAGGGAGATGATGAAATCCTCGGCGCTCTGTATGCCTATTATGGTCTCCAATATCTTCTCATGGTAGAGCTGCCTGTTGTCCTCCTCGTTGGGCTGCGCGTGCAAAAGCTCGTCAATTATGTAGGCGTACTCGTGGGGAAGAGCCTTTCTGACCTTTGACCTGGTGTACTTTGATGCGAGCAGCTTTGAGAGCTCAATGAGCTGTGTCAAGGTGAGCCTGTACCATTCAGGCGTGTCCATCCGGTCCCGCTTTATAAGCTCCAGCTTCTCCTTAGGATAATAGATGAGGGTGCAGAGCTCTCTGCGCTCGCTCGTGGACAGCCTGTCGGAAAATATCCTGTCCACCTTCTCCCTGATAACTCCCGAGCAGTTGTTGAGTATGTGGCAGAAGGCCTCGTACTCTCCGTGAAGATCGCTCATGAAATGCTCTGTCCCCTTGGGCAGATTGAGGATGGCCATGAGATTTATTATCTCCGTGTAGGCCGACCTCATTCCCGGATATTGCTCGGATAAAAGCTCCAGATACTTGAGCTTCTCCTGCGAATACCTCTCCTCTCCTGTCATATTTCCCTCCTGAAATATATTATATTTTTACAGCCTTACCCCATTCACCACATTTTGAGGCTTCCCCTCGTAAAAAGCTCTCAGATTGTCCACCGCAATGTCCATGAGCCTCTTTCTCGCTTCCCTGGAAGCCCATGCTATATGAGGAGTTATAATGATGTTCTTCGCATCACACAAGGGATTTCCCTCCGCCATAGGCTCCTTTGAGATCACATCAAGAGCGGCTGCCCCGACCTTCCCTGAGTCCAGGGCCTCTCTCAGATCCCTCTCCACGATAAGGCCGCCCCTCGAAGTGTTGAGTATTATCACACCATCCTTCATCAGAGAAATGCTCTCCCTGTTTATCATTTCCTCGGTCTCGGGGAAAAGAGGACAGTGAAGGCTTATGACATCGGCCTCCTTGTAGAGCCGGGAAAGCTCTCTGTATTCAGCGATACCGTCCTCGGGCGCTCTCCTTCTGCCGGTATATATGACTCTCATGCCGAAGACTCTTGCCGTCTCCGCCACCTTTCGCCCTATATTCCCGTAGCCTATGACCCCAATGGTCTTTCCTGAAAGCTCCACTATGGGCCTGTTCCAAAAGCAAAAATCTCCCGCCGACTTCCAAGCTCCCTTCCTCACGCATTCAGCGTGCTCTCCCACGTGATTTGTGAGCTCCAACAGAAGGGCGAAGGTGTGCTGCGCCACCGCCTCGGTGCTGTAGCCCGGGATATTTGACACAGGTATGCCCCTTGCTGCGGCAGCTTCCACGTCCACGACGTTGTAACCTGTGGCGAGAGTCCCTATGAACCTTACGCTAGGGCAGGCCGAGAGTATCTCCTTAGTGATGGGAGTTTTGTTGGTATATACTATCTCCGCGTCTCCTATACGCTCTATGATCTCTGAATTATCGGTCCTCTCATAGACGCAAAGCTCTCCGAAACACTTGAAGCCGTCCCAGCTGAGATCCCCGGGATTTTCGGTGTAGCCGTCAAGTATCACTGTCTTCATGTATATTTTCCTCCGCAGTATTATAATTCGTATATATTACAATATGCTCAGGCTGTCAATCTAAGAAAATATTAATTTTTTCGTAGTTTATATATATTATTTGCATATAGAAAAAAACCGACGGCAAAACCGTCGGCCCTTTCGCAGGTCTGAACCTTTATGATCTCCTGCTCAGATCTTAAAATCTCTTATCTCCAAAAGCCCCTGCACAAGCTCCCTTGCGCTCGTTTCAAGTATTATCCTTCCCTTTTCGGCTGTCGCTCCCTTGGGGTCTCCGCCTATGCCTATGGCCTTGCCCTCCTTTGTCCTCCAATCCTCTCCCATCCAGCTTATGGACACGCTGCCGTAGGGCATGAGGGATTTGTTTCCGATAAAGGCTGAAGGCTCCCCCGCCTCGGAGGTCTCAAGCTTTACAAGTGAGGGGTCTATTGCCATTACCATGGAGGTCTCCATCTCGCCTCCGTGGAAGTCCCAAACATTTCCCGGACTTACCGTGGCCTTAACGTCCGGATGTCCAAAGGCCCCCGAGGAGAGAATAAAAGCATACAGTCCGAAATCGCTCCTAAGTTCCCTGCTCAATACCTGAACTACAGGCGTATTTCCACCGTGGCACACGAGAAAGGCAAGCTTCTTGAATCCGTGATGAGCCAGACTCGCCCCTATATCGTAGAGCATGTGATAGTAGGTGTCCGGCTTAAAGGTAATTGAGCCGCAAAAATTCCGGTGCTCCGTGCTGAGGCCTATGGGCATGGGCGGAAATATGAGCATAGGGAAATCCGGATCCGCCTCCTCCACCGCCTTTTTAATATACTCTGTCATAGCCCCCGCTATGAGAAAGTCAGTTCCGAGAGGAGCCTGATTCCCGTGCTGTTCAAGGGCTCCCAGCGGTATCATCACTATAGTTTTCTCCCTGTCAACGGACTCCATCTCAAGCCTCGTCAGCTCATGATAGTTTCTTATCATCCTGCATCCTCCCTATGCTCTTCTCAGCGCGGAATAATAGGAGTGTATCCTGCTGTAGAGGAAATATCCCACCAGATAATTGATGCCGAGCTTAAGCACGTTGAAAGGAATAGTCGCGAATATTATGAAGCCCGTAAGATCCGTGATGGCCGGATTTACGGAGGCCACCATCCTCACCACATCGTCGAGAGAAACGCCCATGGCCGCCGCATACATGGGCAGAGTGATGAAGGCATTCACAAAGCAGGCGAAGACCGTCCTTATGATCACGCTCGACACGAGAGATATCGCTGCCGCTCTGCCGTTTCTCCCCGCCTTTTTATATATGAACCATGCAGGGACAACAAAGAGCACGATGCCTATAAGGTTTGAAAGCTCCCCCACATAGAAGGAGTTTGTTCCGACACTTATGAGCTTTATGAGGACCTTTATCACCTCCACACAGGCCGCCGAAGCGGGGCCGAACATAAACAGGGCCACCACAGAGGGCACATCGCTCAGGTCGATCTTGTAAAAGGGCGGCATCATGGGCACGGAAAACTCAAGGGACATGAGCACTCCGGCCAGAGCCGCAAGCATGGCGGTAAAGATCATTTTTTGAATGGAACTGTCATTTTTCATGGATAAATCCTCCTCGCAAATTTTCATTTTGCACTGAAACAAATCTTCTGTTTTGCTGCATAAACGCAGGCACCATCGCTCAGGAAATATGGCTTGTATGCAGCGTTTCGGCAAAAAAACTCAGGCCCTCGAGGCCTGAGATAACTCGCTCCAATATAAATAAGAGGATCCTTATTTTTACGTTGAAGTTTCTTCTCTCATCCGGACTGTAACCGTCGGTTTTGGAATCTCACCAAATCAGCCGCCATCGGCGGGTCGTGGACTGTACCACCGGTAGGGAATCTCACCCTGCCCCGAAGAATTATTTCATATGCTTATTGTAGACTAACACAAAGAAGGGGGTCTGTCAAGACTGCTCACTCAGGCCATCACCAAGTGGCTTTCTCAGAGCGTCACTGAGGAGTTTTTTCCTGTTCATCAGATAAAATCCCACTCCCACCGCATCAGCAAGGAACCATCCTATAGGCACGGACCACCATATGCCCACCACGCCTATCTCAGGTATGGCAGATAGAGCATAGGCCAAGACAACTCTGGTCCCAAGAGAAAATACCGTGAGTACCACGGACATCCCGGGCCTCCCCACAGCTCTGTAAAGGCCGTAGAGGAGGAACAGACCACCTATAAGGGGATAAAATGAGCCCTCTATCCTCAGATATCTCACTCCCTCGGCTATGACTGCGGTCTCCGAGGAGTCAATAAAGAGGGTCATCAGCTGCCCTGCAAATATAAATACGCACAGGGACACGAGAAGGCTGAAGCCCGCAGATACCGTAACTGCGGATCTTATGCCCTTCTCTATGCGGTCGTGCCTTTTAGCCCCGAAATTCTGAGCTGTAAATATTGAGAAGGCATTTCCGAAATCCTGAACAGGAAGGTAGGCAAAGGCGTCTATCTTTACAGCCGCCGCAAAGGAGGCCATGACTGTTGTCCCGAAGCTGTTGACAAGGCCCTGAACCGCAAGTATCCCCAGATTCATTATGGACTGCTGCATACACGTGAGGGCGGAAAAGCTCGTGATCTCCCTTATTCGGCTCATGCGGAGCTTTATTCCCTTTTCAGGCCTGATGAGCTCCGGGAATTTTGCCGCCGTATATATGGTTATTCCTATTCCCGAGACATACTGTGATATCACCGTGGCCTCGGCGGCTCCCGCCACCCCTCTTTTGAGCACCGCCACGAAGACAAGGTCCAAAACAATGTTCAGCACTGCGGACACCGCCAAAAAGATAAGAGGCGCCAAAGAATTTCCCAGAGATCTCAAAAGGGAAGCAAAAAAATTGTAGAGGAAAATGCCGAACAGCCCTGCGAATATCACAACCAGATACTCTCTCATCAGCTCCACCAGCTCCGAGGGAGTCCTGAGGGCCCATATGATAAAGTCAAGACCCGCAAATATCAGTACATTCAACAGGACTGTCACCGAGAAGAGCAACGCAAAGGAGGCAAGTATCCCCTCCTTGAGCCCCCGCATATCTCCCTCACCGAATCTCATGGAAAAGACTGTCCCGGAGCCCATGGCAAGGCCCAAGATCACCGAGGTCAAAAACGTCATCAGAGAAAAAGCCGAGCCCACGGAGGCGAGGGCGTCAGCTCCCAAAAATCTTCCCACTATCAGTGTGTCCGAAATATTGTAGCACTGCTGCAAAAGGTCTCCCAGTATCATGGGGACAGCAAACAACAGAAGCTTTTTTGTCACAGGGCCTTTCGTAAGTTCATTTCCCACAGAGCTTGCCATTTCTGTTCGCCTTGCCTTTCATTCCGAAATCTCAAACTTAACATTCGTAAGGAATTATATTTTTTGTATTTCCCGATGTCAAGCCGATGATTTCGGATATGATTCGCCGATGAAATTATAAAGACAGTAAAGCCTCCCCATATTTCTATGAGGAGGCTTTTGACAAATGTTTCCGTCAGTATCAGTTATCAAATTTGCAATATATGACATCAGTCGTCGAATCTGTCATCCCAATCATCGTCGTCATCGTCATCATCATAAATGTCATCCCTATCGTCGTCATCGTCATAAATGTCGTCCCAATCATCGTCGTACAGATCATCTCGATCATCCCAATCGTCATCAAAGCGATCATTCCTGTCTCCATGATCCCACTCACCCTCGGCGTCTACCCAATACCCGTCAGGTGTATATGAGTTGGTGAGCAGTGAACCGTCCGGATTGAGATAATACCAATCGTCATCGTCAAGCATTATCCATCCTGTTTTCATGTAACCATAGGGATCGAAATAATACCACTTGCCGTCGATGAACTGCCATCTGCTTCTGGGATAATCATCATAATCCCAATCATCCTCATCATGATCGTCATCGTCATCGTCGATCTCATACCACCAGCCGTTTGAATCCCGTCTCCACTCATCGGCAGAAGATGCAACCGGCAATGCCATACTCAGCAAAGCTGCCGAGCAGAGAGCCAAAAAAGCTTTCTTTTTCATTTAATTTTCCTCCTGTCAGTTGTAGTGCTTCTATATTTTGGTAGTTAGATTTTATCATATTTATAGGATCTGTTGTGTTAAATCCATGTAAAGCATCTGACAGTTGACAGGCTTTTTTATTACATTTTTTTTACTGTGCTTAAATCAAGCTTTCAGTTTATCAAGTATCCTGTCCGCGTTTACTATATCCTCCGAAGCCTTGTCCATGTAATGCATGTCGATATACTCTATCTTTCCGCCGTCCACAGCCGCTGCTATGTTCGGATCCACAGGTATCCTTGCAAGCACAGGTATGCCATACTCCTTTGCGGTCTCCTCCAAATGGCTCTCCCCGAAAATGCTTATCTCCTTGCCGCAGTCGGGGCACTTGAGATAGGACATGTTCTCCACCACTCCCACTATGGGTATGTTCATCTTCTTCGCCATGTTTACGGCCTTCGCCACTATCATGGATACCAGCTCCTGAGGAGAGGTCACAACGATGATCCCGTCCACGGGAAGGGACTGAAATACCGTAAGGGGCACGTCTCCGGTTCCGGGAGGCATGTCTACAAACATATAGTCCACGTCCTCCCAATAGGTCTCTGACCAGAACTGCTTTACCGCCGAGGCTATGAGAGCTCCTCTCCATATGATAGGATCCGTGTCGTTCTTTAAGAGAAGGTTTGCGGAGATTATCTGTATTCCGTTCAAGCTTCTCGCAGGCATCATGAGCTTGCCGTCGGGAGTGACTCCCAATCCCTCCTCATCCACTCCGAAGGCTCTCGGTATGGAGGGTCCTGTTATATCCGCATCAAGTATGCCTACCTTATATCCTTTTTTGCTGAATTTAGCCGCCAAGAGTGAGGTGACGAGGGATTTTCCCACGCCTCCTTTGCCGCTCATCACGGCGTATACGTGCTTTACACTGCTCTCGGGTGCAAGCTTTGCGGAAAAGTCGAAGCTCTCCTCGCTCTGTGCGCCTGTGGAGCAGCCTCCGCAGGTATTGCAGTCATGTGTGCATTCGCTCATTATATGTTTCCTCCGTCTGAAGTATCATTCTTGTCCGATTTTTTTATGCCTATGAGGCTCCTCTCTGTATCGGCGGATCTGAAAAGCCTCGTTACGCCGGCCCTGTTGAGGCACTGAGCTATCAAATAGAATACCAAGCTATGAGCTATGAGGTTGAATATGTTTGACGGTATCCTGGCGGGAAGGTAGAACCAAAAGCCCTTTCCTGTCATTATCGCAAGCCACAGCGTTCCCAAAATAAGATTGCAGATGATTATGACTATAAGCTTTATGGCAAAAATTCTCGGAAGGCTCAGCTTCTTTTTATAGAGGGCAAGCCCGTACAAAAACACGCCCAGAGTCTCGGTAAAGGTATAGCCCGGGAAAAAGGCGTCGCCTCTGTTGTTGATGAAGAATCCCAGAAGATCCAGAGCGCAGCCATACACCGCTCCGGTCACCGGACCGAAAAGCATGCCCACATACATTTTAATTATGGGGCTCCATGTCAGTGAAAACTCCGGAAATCTTATGGAGAATCTTGCAAGTATGAGGGACATAGCCATAAACATTGCAAGCGCCGTCAGGGTCCTCAGCTTCTTTAGCCCATTATATGAGTCTCCGAACAAAGAAGCCTTCCTCAAAATACACCTCCTTTGCACAAACTACAATGGAGGCTTCCTCATATGAAAACCTGCATTGCAGCGGGATGCGACCCGTGCGAGCCTTAAATGTTCCTCTCTGCGTCAACTCCCCGTCCGCAGGGATCTTTACACACACGAATCTACTCTGCATTTAATATTTTTTTATTTATAAGCAAAAGCTTATATTCAGGATCTGATGTCCTCACCGAGGCCTGAGTTTATGACTCCGCATACAGCCTCCAGAGCCTCCTCCTCATCGGGGCCGTCACAAATTACGTTAAGCTTCGCTCCGCACTTTACTCCTGCGGCCATGACGTTTAAGACGCTCTTTGCGACTATCTTTCTGTCGCCGCACTCAATAATTATGTCCGATTTATATTTCATAGCGGTCTGGGACAATATTCCCGCAGGCCTCAAGTGAAGTCCTGAAGGGTTTACCAAAGTAACTTCTCTGCTTACCATATCCTCCGCCTCCGTTCTTTATTATTATTCGCATATCACAGCAGTTTTATTTTTGTATTACAGCATACTACCCGAGACCGGTTATGTCAACTTTTTGGCGCTGTAGTTTCAGAAAATACACAACCGCAGTAATTCTGTCTGTAAAGCCCGTATTCCCTTGAGAGCTCTATGGACCTCTTGTAGCCGTCCTTCTTTTTGAAATCTCCGGGAAGGTACTTAAGCTCGTATTCCCCGGCTATAGACTCGCCTATCCGGTTTAATGCCTCGGCGTTTTTCATCGGGCTTATGCTGAGGGTGGTTGTAAAATAATCATACTCCTCCCCCGTGCCTTTTTTTGAGAGCATATATTCGGCGGTGCGCCTGAGCCTCAGCTCGTAGCAGCGCATACATCTCGCGCCCCCCTCAGGCTCTCTCTCAAGGCCCTTTACCGTCTCAAAAAACTCATTACAGTCATAATCGCACACCATAAGTCCCACTTTCCCGGAAAGCCCCATATCGGACAAAAGACGGGAAAGTTCCTCGGCGCGCTTCATATATTCCTCGACAGGATATATGTTGGGATTATAGTAAAACAGTGTAATGTCAAAGTATCTCTCAAGATATTCAAGGACGTATGAGCTGCAGGGTGCGCAGCAGCTATGCAGAAGAAGGCGGGGCCTTTGCCCCGCCGGTATAGCTTCTATTATGCTTTCAAGCTCCCTCTGATAATTCCTGCGATTCATCTTATGATATTATGACAAAAAGTCCCTTATCCTCTTTGAGCGCACCGGGTTCCTGAGCTTTCTCAAGGCCTTGGCCTCTATCTGCCTTATTCGCTCTCTGGTGACGTTGAATTCCTTTCCGACCTCCTCGAGAGTCCTCGGGTGTCCGTCCTCAAGGCCGAACCTTAATACTATAACCTGTCTCTCCCTCTCCTTAAGGTCTCCGAGAAGCGTGTCTATGTGCTCTCTGAGCATCACAGACTCCACGTTAGCCTCAGGGGTAACCACGTTGCTGTCCGCCACGAAGTCCCCCAGATTGGAGTCGTCTTCCTCGCCTATAGGGGTCTCAAGAGATGCCGGCTCTCTTGCTATCTGCATTATCTCCATGACCTTCTCCTCAGACATGTCGAGAGCCTGCGCAAGCTCCTGAATGGAGGGCTCATATCCGAGCTCCAGGGTGAGCTTTCTCTGCATCTTGCTCATCTTGTTGATGGTCTCGACCATGTGTACAGGGACTCTTATGGTCCTCGCCTGATCCGCGAGGGCCCTGGTCACGGACTGTCTTATCCACCAAGTGGCATAGGTAGAGAGCTTGTAGCCCTTTGTATAGTCGAATTTCTCCACGCCCTTTATAAGGCCCAGATTTCCTTCTTGGACCAAATCAAGGAAGCTCATTCCTCTTCCCGTGTATCTCTTTGCTATGCTGACAACAAGCCTCAGGTTTGCCTCGATAAGCCTCTCCTTTGCCGCCTCATCCCCTTGAGCATGCCTCTTTGCAAGCTCCAACTCCTCATCCGCGGTGAGAAGCGGCACCGTGCCGATCTCCTTAAGGTACATGCGAACAGGGTCGTCCGTTCCGACTCCCTCCAGAAGATCCACCGCATCGAGATCTATATCCTCTTCCCCTTCCTTGAGGAAATCATCTGAAAAATCATCATCAAAATCGTCAAGGAGCAGGGAATCTGCTGACGAATCAGAGCTTATAAGCTCCTTCTCCGTGGGCTCCTCCGCCTCGGGAAGTTCGTCGGAGACCTCTATCCCCTTGTCCTCCATGTAGGAGTAAATACTCTCCATCTGATCCGCAGACAGAGGCTCGCCCTTAAAGGCGTCGTTTATCTCGGAGACATTGATGACGTTTTTGGAATCCTTAGCCTTCTGTGCCAATTTTTCAATTTTTTCCAAAAATGATTTTTCTTTATCCAAAGTATTTCCTTTCCTTTCCGCCGATCAGAGAAGGCTGACGGCGCTCACGACGCACAGGACCATTATCAAGGCGCCCGCTATGATATAGCCTATGGCCGCTTTTCTCTTGTTTTTCTGCCTGGGATACATCTTTAAGTACATTCTGCCCGTCACAAGGTTCAGAGCCGCTCCCAAAAAGAATATCACAGGGAAAAGCATTTTGTTTTTCTCGGGATCCACGAAGGCTATGACAGCCAAAACGATAATCAGTATTCCTATCAAAATATGAATCATATCCAGAACGGTACCGTATTTGCCCGGTGAATATCTGCTCATCCCAATTACCTCTTATCCTTTAAGCTCTCCCGACTTCTCTTCCCGATTTTAATAAACTATAAAATCATACCACACTTTTTGAAATTTTTACATATTTATTTTTCCGCGTCCTTTTTTGAGACTGCCGCCACCTCGGCAAGGGACTCCACAAGGCCCGCCATGCCCTGTATCTCGCTGGGAATGATTATCTTTGTGGCTTTTCCGTCGGCCGCCGCGCTGAAAGCCTCAAGGCTCTTCAGCTTTATAACTGCCTCATCGGCTCCTGCCTCCCTTATCATCCTTATTCCCTCGGCGTTTGCCTCCTGCACAAGCCTGATTGCCTGAGCGCGTCCCTCGGCCTCCTCTATCTGCCTCTGCTTCTCCGCCTCGGCATGGAGTATGGCAGTCTGCTTGTCCGCCTCGGCGTCAAGTATTGCCGCCGCCTTCTTTCCCTCGGCCACCAGTATTGTGGATTTCTTCTCGCCCTCGGCCCGAAGTATGCTCTCTCTTCGCTCTCTCTCAGCCTTCATCTGTTTTTCCATGGCTTCCTGTATCGCCTCAGGAGGGATTATATTCTTTAACTCGACTCTCGTCACCTTTATCCCCCAAGGGTCTGTGGCGTTATCAAGGACCTCTCTCATCTTGGAATTGATTATCTCTCTTGAAGTGAGGGTCTGATCCAGATCAAGATCTCCTATTATGTTTCTTAAGGTAGTTGCCGTAAGATTCTCTATGGCCGCCATTGGATTTACTATGCCGTAGGCATAGAGCTTCGGGTCGGTGATAAAGAAGAATACCACCGAGTCTATGCGCATGGTCACGTTATCCTTGGTTATCACGGGCTGGGGAGGGAAATCCGCCACCTGCTCCTTCAAGGTCATGCGCTTTGCTATCCTGTCGGTAAAGGGGACCAAAAAGTGCACTCCCGTGCTCCATGTGTCAAGATAGGTCCCAAGCCTTTCCACCACGTAGGCATTTGCCTGAGGGACTATCTTTATCCTGAAGGACAAAAATATAAGTATCACAATTATCAAAATAATGAAAGGCATAACTCTTCCTCCTTCGCTTATCATGATCCGGATTTTTCATCCGGTCTTTTTGACAGTTCTTTTACTATAAGCTTCGAGCCTCTTATCTCCGATACGGTGACAAAGCTCCCCTCCTCAAATACAGAGTCATCTCTGTCGGCTCTCGCGGTCCATAACATACCGTCCACCTTCACCGTACCTGTCTCCGCCCTGTTGTCTATCCTCTCCACGACTCCCGCTTCCTTGCCTATGACTCTGTCAGCATTGGTGGCCACAGGATCCTTCGTGCGCTTTATGAACCTCTCCCTGAAAAGGAGGAGCCCCGCAGCGCTCACAGCTATAAAGACACATATCTGCAAAACAAATGAATCCGTAAATATCCCTGCTGTCATGGCCGCCACAGCTCCCGCCGCAAACCACAGTGACACCATCGAGGCTGTGATGCCCTCGATGACCGCCGCCACCACAGCCGCTCCGAGCCAAAACATAATATCAGAATCCATATCCGTCTCCTCTTAAAATCAATTTCCCGCCGTCCGTCTCTGTCTGTCCGCCTCAAACACAAGTATCGTGGCCGCCATTGCAGCATTTAAGGACTCGACGCTTCCGTGCATTGGGATCTTTATCCTCGCATCCGCGGCGTCGATAAGCTCCCTCGAAAGGCCATGGGCCTCATTTCCTATCATAAAGCAGCTTCCCGCTTTGTAGGAGCAGTCCGTGTATGACATATCTCCATCCAAGCAGGCCGCATAAAAACCTATCCTTCCCACGGAAAGCTCATTGAGGAAAGTCTCGTCCCTAAGCCTCTCCATGGCCTTTTTTACATCCTCCACCACTATAAAGGGAACTCTGAGTACTGCTCCCATGGTGCTCCTAACCACCTTCGGAGAATATATGTCAACGCAGTCTCTGCTCATTATGATGCCGTCGGCCCCCGCAGCCTCGCAGGCCCTGAGAACAGTGCCGAGATTTCCGGGATCCTGAAGGCTCTCCAAAAGGACCAGCAGCGGAGCCTCTTTATTCTCAATCCGGTCAAGCATCCCTGAAAGGCCCTTTGTCCGTCTCTGCTTTGCTATCACCAATATTCCTTGGGGCGTTACGGTATCCGACATCTGCCTCATATCCGAGGCGGAAACAGTCTCATATCCGCAGTCCGCAAGGAGCCTCGCACACATATGGGCCTGATTCGACCCGAAAAAGTCCTCCGTGACGAAGATCTTCCAAACATCCTTTCCGGAGAGCTCCGAACACATCTTGGGGCCGTCCACCACGTAAAGCCCCTGCTCCCGTCTCACCTTCGCCTTTGACAAAAGCTCCTTTACAAATTTTTTCTGTCTCCCGTCAGCCATACTACAACTCCTCAAGCCCGGAAAGCCATGCCTTGCTCACCGCATCCGAGGGCATCCTCAGCCCCCCTCTGGGGCTCAAGTCCACGGAACCCACCTTGGGACCGTCAGGCATACAGCTCCTCTTAAACTGCTGGGAGAAGAATCTTCTGTAAAAGACCTTGAGCCATTTAAGTATCGTATCCCTGTCATACCGCTCGCAAAAAGCTATGAGCGCCAGTCTCAAAACCTTTTCAGGTGAATAGCCGTATCTGAGGGAATTAAATATGAAGAAATCATGTAGCTCATAGGGCCCCACCAGATCCTCGGTCTTCTGAGCTATATCTCCCTCCTCCTCAGGAGGCAAGAGCTCCGGGGAGACCGGAGTATCCAGCACATCATAAAGTATCCCCTTAAGCTCCTCCCCGGCCTCGAAATCAGCATAATATCTCACCAAGTATCTCACAAGAGTCTTGGGGACATCGGCATTTACCCCGTACATGGAGATATGGTCCCCATTGTAGGTGCACCAGCCGAGGGCAAGCTCCGACAGATCTCCGGTGCCTATGACGAGAGCATTCTCGTCATTTGCAATATCCATGAGTATCTGTGTCCTCTCTCTGGCCTGAGAATTCTCGTAGGCTGCGTTCCTGTTCTCGGGGTCATGTCCTATATCCCTGAAATGAAGGTCCACCGCCTCCTCTATATTTATCTCTCTGAGCTCCGCCCCCATAAGCCTCACCAGCTCGCAGGCATTATTTTTTGTCCTTCCGGTGGTGCCGAAGGCAGGCATGGTGACGCATACAATGTCCTTTTCGGGCTTTCCCATGAGCTCAAAGGCCCTCTTTGTCACTATCAGGGCGAGGGTGGAATCCAATCCCCCGCTTATGCCTATGACAGCCTTATCCGAGGCAGTATGGGAAAGTCTCTTTTTAAGGCCATAGGACTGTGTATCCAGTATCTCCCTGCATCTCTCTGTCCTCCTCGAATCCTCCGAGGGTATAAAGGGGTAGGGATCCACATATCTCAAAAGCTCTCCATACTCCGTATTCTCAAACTCGATATCTATGAAGCTGTAGCCTTCCGCAAGGGCATTCTCCTCGTCCTCCGAGAGGGAGGGAAAGGTGTTCTTCTTCATCCTCTCAAAGGACAGCTTCTTTACGTCCACGTCCGCAAAGGTAAGCCCCTCATCGTAGAGCTTCGACTCTCCGAGTACCGCTCCGTCTTCGGCTATGATGCGATGGGCCCCGAATACCAGATCCGTTGTGGATTCTCCCGGACCCGCACAGGCGTAGATATATGAACAGAGGAGCCTTGAGGACTGGGAGGCTATGAGCTCTCTCCTGAAATCTGCCTTTCCCGCAGTCTCATCTGAGGCTGAGAGGTTTGCTATCACCGTGGCTCCCGCCGCCGCATGTCTGTTGGAGGGTGAAAAGGGCACCCACACATCCTCGCATATCTCCGCCGCCACGGAAAACTCTCTCGGATCTTTACTCCTGAAGATCACGTCGGTTCCGAAAAGCACCGCCTTATCTCCGAAGGATGAAAGGCTGACCTTTCGAGGGCGAACAATTCCGCGCTTAAAATATCTCCCCTCATAGAATTCCACATACTGAGGGATATTGAGCTTGGGAATGAGGGCAAGGAGCTCTCCTCCCTTTATGGCCGCCGCCGTATTATAGAGCTTCCCGTTTTCATAAAACGGAAAGCCGGCGAATATGAGCATATCCATGTCCCGCGTCGCTTCCGCAATCCTTTTAAGGGCCTTCTCGGCCCCTCTCAAAAGGCTATCCTGAAAAAACAGGTCTCCGCAGGTATACCCGGTTATGGAAAGCTCCGGGAAAACCATGAGCTTTACGCCCTTCTTATCCGCCTCATGACAAAGCCTGATCATCTCATCAGAGTTAAATTCCGGATCCGCCACCCTGAGCCTCGGGCTCGCCGCGGCAGTCCTTATAAAGCCGTCCTTCATGCTTCCTCCGTTTTTGGAAAATTTGAATTCATTATATCATATCGACTGTCTTTATGCTATATTCATGTGATGAAGGATTTATTACATGCAGATAAACAATATGTTAATTTTATTTATATCTGCGATGGGAGCTGAAGAATATGGGAAATGAGTTTTCAAGAACGATACTGCTTTTGGGAGAGGAGAACTTTGAGAGGATAAGGGACAGCCACGTGGCTGTGTTCGGCCTTGGAGGAGTCGGCTCCTATGTGTGCGAGGCTCTTGCCCGCTTCGGCATAAAAAGGCTCAGCCTCATAGACTCCGATACGGTAGAGGAGAGCAACATAAACAGGCAGCTCTACGCCCTTCATTCAACTGTAGGTATGAAAAAGACAGATGTGGCTTCGGAAAGGATACATGACATAAACCCGGAGGCGGAAATAAAAACCTATGATACCTTTGTCCTTCCCGAAAATCTCCCCTCACTTATGAAGGATATCGGATCATGGCCCTTCCTCGGGGGAGCTTCAAGGCCTGATTACATAGTTGACGCCATAGACACGGTCAGCGCAAAGATCGCATTGGCCGAATACTGCGAAAAGCGAGCTATTCCTCTTATATCTTCAATGGGGACGGGGAACAAGCTTGATCCCTTTATGTTTGAGATCTGTGATATAAAAAAGACCTCCGTATGCCCCCTATGCAGAGTCATGCGAAGAGGATTAAAGGAAAGGGGAATAGAGAAGCTCACTGTGCTCTATTCCAAAGAACAGCCTCAAAAGACAGGCTCCAGGACTCCCGGCTCCCTATCCTTTGTGCCATCTGCGGCAGGACTTATGATCGCGGGGCACGTAATCAATAGCCTGAGAACAAAGTAGTAGAGGTTATCGTATCATTCATTCTGATTACGATAACCTCTACAGATTACATTCTGCCAATGGACTTTACCTCTTTTCTTTCAGTTTTGTTTTCATCGGCTGTATTCAGTTTTACTTTGATCACTCAAATCCTGATATTATTTTCTTTTACTTAATCTTATAAGTCACGCCCGCTCGATCTGTTTATTTTTTCAGAAACACCAACCGTCTTTCACCCAATTGATACTTCTCTAAACGATGCTCCTGTCGGCGTTGGAAATTATATATCTATTGAGTTGATCTCCATCCTAAAGGACTTGGCTTTGAAAATTAATTTCATCTTCCGAATTAACCCTTACCTCGTTAATTTCTATGTGGAAATGATATTAATTTTTGATTTTAAACCTTACTTCGGTTTATAATCAGATTTCCTACTTGTCCATTGGACCGTCCTCCTGAAAATTAATTCTTAGGTTCTTTCAGACTAATTACCATACATAATCACCTTCCTCCTCGGCAGTTACTGATGCCTGCTGTTCGCTAATGCACTTTTCGGTAATTAATCGGCCTCCGATGAAACCTGTATTTATTCTTAAGAGAGATTTCTTATAAATACTTCATGGTTCAATAGATATTAAATATTAAAATTTAATCTACTATTTTCTTCATGATTATGAAATTACTAATCCTACTGCCGTTGTGAATATTTCCTGTTGTATTACGATTGTTTCGCATTTTAACATTTAATATTCTGCGCTTTTGAAATTAATAACTTATAGTCATTACCGGTAATTTTGAAGATTTATAAGTTCTTTCTTAAGTTGTCTTTATAATACCACAGAGTTCCCTGAATATCTATTGACAAAACAACTGAAAGAAATGCTTGATTTTTGGTTAAAATTGTTATTAAAAAAATACAATTTATGTTGTATAATATTTTTGTTGGGCCCGCAGAGGGGCCCTTTTATTGTATATCAATTCACTCCCCGATTGCGGCGGCAGGGGATCCCGTTTATCTTTCCGCCAATGCCGCCCTTATGAGCCCCGTAAACAGGGGATGGGGTTTGTCGGGCCTGCTCTTGAATTCGGGATGGAACTGTACACCCACATAGTAGGGGTGTTCCTTTACCTCTATAGCCTCCACCAAGCGTCCGTCCGGCGAGGTCCCGCTCAACATGAGGCCGTTTTCCGAAAAAATGTCTCTGAAACAGTTGTTGAATTCATAGCGGTGTCTGTGTCTCTCGGAAATCTCCTCCCTTCCGTACAGTTTATACATGCGGCTCTCCTTATTGAGCGTACAGGGATATGCCCCAAGCCTCAGGGTACCTCCCTTGTCCACGCCCTCGCTCTGATCCGGGAGAAAGTCGATCACTTTGTGAGGACAGTCAGGGGCAAACTCTCCTGAATCGGCGTCCTTTATCCCGCACACATTTCTCGCAAACTCTATTACGGCTGTCTGCATGCCGAGACATATCCCCAGATATGGCTTTTTATTCTCACGGCAATAGCGGGCGGCCTCGATCATTCCCGATATCCCTCTTTGCCCGAAGCCACCGGGAACTATGACTCCGTCGCAGCCGCCCAATATATCTCCCGCATTTTCCCTGTTGAGCCTCTCGGAATCTATCCACTTTATCTCGGGCTTTGCTCCCAAGCCATAGCTCGCATGGCGTATGGCCTCAGCCACTGAAAGGTACGCGTCGTGAAGGCCCACATACTTCCCCACAAGGCCTATTGTCAAACTTTTGTCCGCACTCTTTATCCGTCCGAGCATATCGTTCCACTCCGTCAGATCCGCCTTTGGCGCCGACAGATGAAGCCCTTCGAGCACGATATCGGACAGTCCCTCCTTTTCAAGCATTAACGGAGCCTCATAAAGCTCGGAGAGAGTTACATTTTCAATGACACACTCCTCCCGGACATTACAAAAGAGCGCAACCTTCCTCCTTATATCCTCCCCCAAAGGTCCGTCGCTTCTCAGCACGATAATATCGGGCTTTACACCCATCCCCTGAAGCTCTCCCACAGAATGCTGTGTAGGCTTGGTCTTATACTCATCGCTTCCCGAAAGATATGGTACCAGGGTAACGTGTATGTACACTGTGTTCTCCGGCCCCTGCTCAAGTCCCACCTGTCTTATGGCTTCTATAAAAGGTCTGCTCTCTATGTCTCCGGTGGTCCCTCCCACCTCTGTTATCACGATATCCGCATCCGTCTTCCTTCCCACGTTGTAAATGAAGTCCTTTATCTCATTGGTAACATGGGGGATCACCTGCACGGTATTTCCCAGATACTCTCCCCTTCTTTCCTTGTTTAAGATATTCCAATACACCTTTCCCGAGGTGAGATTTGAATATTTGTTGAGGTCTTCATCAGTAAACCTCTCGTAATGTCCGAGGTCAAGATCTGTCTCGGCTCCGTCCTCCGTAACAAACACCTCGCCGTGCTGATAGGGATTCATTGTTCCCGGATCCACGTTGAGATAAGGATCCAGCTTCTGAGCCGCTATCTTAAAGCCCCTTTGTTTAAGGAGCCTACCTAAAGAAGCGGCTGTTATCCCCTTTCCGAGTCCCGAAACCACTCCTCCTGTGACAAAAACATACTTTGTGTTCATAGCTTACGCCCCCTTCCTGCAAGCAAAAAAAGCGTCTCTTAGAGAAGTAAGAATGATCCCCCTCCCCAAAAGAACGCTTTAAATCTAAAAGCAACATTTAAAAACTTTTTGAGTATATAGTATTCCCTTATAAATTTCAAGTAAAATTTATAAAAAATACAAAAATTATCAGATTTTACATTTTTAACCTTATTTTTCAATCTGCAAAAATTTTCTTGCCTCCGCCTCGCCAAATGCAAATTAAAGTCATATACTCCCGCCTCCATTCCTTTCTCATCTTTGCCTTTCCGACAGCTTCCTTTAGTTCATCCACAAACCTGTCTCCTTTACTCTCTCTCCCACCTATGTAGTCCAATACAGCCTTAAGGCTCTCTCCGACATCATCCCGCACTCCTCCCGCATTGAGAAATATCTTTCAAGCATATAAATATCACGTAGCTCTTGTTCAGCTTTTTGTAGCTTCCGCCTCTCTCCGTCAGCTGCAGGTCTATCATCCCCTGATAGTATCTGCTCCGCTTTTCCAACTCTCCCGTGTCCGCCCTCTGCATCTCTATGTTATAGACCGTATCCTTTTCGTCCTTAGCATACACGTCAAGCCTTACGCTCTTTGCGTCCGCTCCCTCCGTTATGCTTTTCTGCGCCTCCGGGTATTCTATCCTCCCTATCTTTATTTCAGGGATAATGAGTTCCAAAAGCTTCCTGCAGATCTTCGGATCGCTCATCACCTTCCCGAACAGATAATCATCCGAGAGTCCTATGGCCTCCCATCTCTCGTTCTCTCTTATTTCCGTCATGTGTCCTTCTGTCCTTATTATATATTTTATCAGGGGCATATTCAATCGATTTTAAGATGTGTGATGCGGCTCGGACCCGTAAAGACAATATAAGGACCGAGCCGCCTCATTTAAGATGTGCTTTCGGATTTGAATCATGCTTTTTTATTCTAAAGGGCTCTTTTTTACTTGTAAACACTCTGTCAGAAGCTTTTCCTTCTATGAGAAGCCTTTTTCAAAAAATATTAAAATATAATTACCTCATTTCATGTGCGGGCTGCATCCCGCATGCCTCAGGTCTCCGCTTGCACCGTACACCAAATCCGTATATAATATCGATATATTAAATTTAATGCCATTTCAGAGAGACTCAAAGTATGAATGAAAAAAGCTATGCTTCGGTTTTTGAATACAAAGGAGTGCCGAAATTTTCTCAGGCTCTTCCCCTTGCGCTTCAGCATGTCGTCGCCATGGTGGTGGGCTGCGTCACTCCGGCTATAATAGTATCGGGTACCGCGGGTCTCCAAAGTGCGGACAGGGTCATATTGATACAGGCCTCCCTCGTCTTTTCCGCCCTCTCAACCTTCCTCATGCTCTTTCCTCTCAAGCTCTCAAAGGGATTACAGATAGGCGCCGGGCTTCCGGTCATTATAGGAGTCAGCTTCTCCTATGTTCTCAGCATGCAGTCCATAGCTGTCGCCTCGGGAATAGACGCCATATTGGGGGCTCAGGTTGTGGGAGGCGTGATAGCGATCATAGTCGGCCTGTCCATAGACAAAATAAGGAGATTTTTCCCGCCCTTGGTCGCGGGGACGGTAGTATTCAACATAGGGCTGTCCCTGTATCCCACCGCTGTCAACTACATGGCAGGAGGAACGGGCAGCGCGGACTACGGTTCCGTCAAAAATTGGGCTGTGGCACTTTTGACTCTGGCATTCGTCACGGTCCTCACCCACTTTTTCAAAGGCTTTGTAAAGCTTGCAGCCATACTTGTTGCCATGTCCTTCGGCTATGCGGCTGCCGCTGTATTAGGGATGGTAAGCTTTGATGCGGTAGCGGAGGCCGGAATGTTTGCTCCCCCGAGATTTCTTCACTTCGGCATGGAGTTTGAGCCTTCGGCCTGCGTGGCTATAGGTATACTGTTCGCGGTAAACTCCATTCAGGCCATAGGTGATTTCTCCGCCACCACCTCCGGGGCCATGGACAGGGCTCCCACCAACAGCGAGCTTAAGGGAGCCATAACAGGCTACGGCATCACAAATATAATAAGCGCCTTCTTCGGCGGACTTCCAACTGCCACCTACAGCCAGAATGTGGGTATAGTCACCACCACAAGGGTCATAAACCGCACAGTCCTGGGGTTGGCCGGAATAATAATCCTTGCGGCGGGACTTTCACCGAAATTTTCAGCCCTCCTCACCACCATACCCTACTGCGTGCTCGGAGGAGCTACAGTATCCGTATTTGCCTCCATCGCCATGACAGGCATAAGGCTTGCCCTCTCCGACAGGCCTTCATCAAGAGACGTGTCTATAGTCGGCCTTGCCACCGCTCTGGGAATGGGCGTCACTCAGGCCTCCGGATGCCTTTCGGCCTTTCCCGAATGGGTCTCCACCGTATTCGGAAAGAGCCCGGTGGTCATAGCGACTGTAGTGGCTATTTTCCTGAACGTGGCGCTTCCCAAGGAAAAGGCGTAGAACTTTCAATCATATTATTTTCAGGCATTATCAAGGCAGCTTTTCAAGCTGTCTATTCTCTTTTTAAACATTTCCCTTAGTGGTTCCGGTCCAAGTATACGCACTCCCGGCCCCAAACCGAAGATCCAGCCCAGAAGCTGCGGGCTCAAAAAAGCATCAAAGCTCACAATGAAGGCAGGCTTATCCTTTAGGGGCATCATCATGACATCCTGTCCGAATCTGTCTATCATTACCCCTGCAAGGTTGTTTTCGCATTCAAGCCTCACTCTCTTTAGCTCCCCTCCGAACATCCCGAAGAGCCTTTTAGAGTATTCCGCAGTGTCAAAACGCCTGAAGCTGTCCTCCCCTTCTCTCCGGCTCTCCGCAAGGATCTCCGTTTTTAGCATCTTGTCCACTCTGTAATGCTTGAGCATCCCGGCGTCGCCGTCGTAGGCCACCAGATAATAATTCTCATCGTCCCACAAAAGTCCCCAGGGACTAACCTCGTATTTTGCCCCCTTCTTTCTCAGGACGGCTTCCTTCTTCTCGTTCCAATTAAAATATTGAAAGCTTATCCTTCTGTTCTTCCCCATGGCCTCATATATGAGATCCACGTTGTAGTAGACGCTCTCGTTTTCGGCCTTTGACCTTCCCGTGACAAACACCTGTCTCTGAAGCTTTGAGGCCTCATATTTCCCCGCAAGGCTCTCCAGCTTCTTTATGAGCTCCCCGGATTTCCTTTCGGTTATGAACTTTGCGGATTGGACGGCGTCCGTCAAAAGCTTAAGCTCCGCAAGCTCAAAGCTTCTCTTTCCCATGTGATAGGTATATGAGCTTCCCGTCTTCTCACCTATCACGTCAACACCAAACTGCCTGAGGACCTCGAAATCATCATATATGCTCTTTCTCTCAGCCTTTATCCCCATGTCCGAGAGCCTTTCTATGAGTTTCGGCACCGATATTCCATGCTCATCGTCAGTCTCATCATGAAGTATCTTTAAAACGTACAGAAGCTTCAGCTTTTGATTTGATGACTTTGACATTATATCAGAATTTCCTCCATGTCGCTCCGGAGAACAGAAGCATTATAGGGAATATCTCCAGCCTTCCTATGAGCATGTCAAGGCTCAATACCACCTTACTGAGATCCGAAAGGCTTGAGTAATTGCCCATCGTTCCCACCACGTCGAAGCCCGGGCCTATGTTGTTGTAGGTGGCTGCAACGGCTGTAAAGGTGGTCACCCAGCTCTCCCCGTCCATTGCAACTATGAGGACTGAAATACAGAAGATAACAAGGTATATGAAAAGGTAGGCCCCTGTATTTCGTATAACGCTCTCCTCCACCGGCTTCCCGTCCATATGGACCTTCTTGACTATGTCGGGATGCAGGGCTATTGCTATCTCCCTCTTGTAAGATCTTGCCAAGAGCAGAACTCTGGATACCTTAAGGCCTCCGCCGGTGGAGCCTGCACAGGCCCCTATAAACATCAGCAGTATCAATATGCCCTGAGACAGGTTGGGCCAAGGATTCAAATCCGCGGTGGCGTAGCCTGTTGTGGTTATGATAGAGCCCACATGGAACGCCGCGTCCTTCAATGCCAACCCCGGCGAATCATAGATCCCGTGGGACAGCACGTTTACGGTGATAATGATTATTGAGACCGCAATTATGGCTATGTACCACCTGACCTCCTCCATCTTGAAGGCGAGCTTTGACCTCTTTATAAACAGGAAGAAATAGAAATTAAAATTTACTCCGAAGGCTATCATAGCTATGGTTATGACCACCTGCTGAGCTATAGTGTAGGTGGAGCAGCCCGAGTTGAGCACGCTGAAGCCTCCGGTCCCTGCAGCGCCGAAGGTAATGCAGAGGGCGTCAAACACAGGCATCTTTAAAGCTATGAGTGTGAGGGCGGTGACTACGGTGAGAGCTGTGTAAATCTGATACAGTATCTTTGCGGAATCCGCGGCTCTCGGTACCAGCTTGGAGATGGAGGGTCCCGGGCTCTCGGCCTTCATTATATTCATCTGAGTTCCGCCTGTGAAGGGAACTATAGCCAGCATGAACACAAGTATGCCCATTCCTCCTATCCAGTGCATGAAGCTCCTCCACATGAGGACTCCCTTGGGAAGGGCCTCCACGTCCGTCAATATGCTTGCTCCGGTAGTGGTATATCCCGATACAGTCTCAAACACAGCATCATATACGCTTGTCATAGAACCGCTGAAAAGGAAGGGTAGCATACCTGTAAAGGTAAGCCCTATCCACGTAAGTCCGGTCGCCACAAAACCCTCCTTCGAAAAGAGAGAGCCTACAGCAGGCTTTACCCTCGTAAAGGGAAAAGAGATTCCGAAGCATATGAGAGCGGTAAATATAAACGGCATTATGCTCTCCCCGTATATAAGAGCGCATATGATAGGCACTATAAGCAGGGCCCCCTCTATGTAGAGAGCCATTCCTACAACGTAAGCAATTATACTTATATACATGATCCCCCTACCCCTCTTATTTCAAGATATCATGAAGCGCGGATATACCATGATGGGTGGTGACTATTATTACGGAGTCATTTTCCTTTATCATGTTTACACCCGAGGGGATTATGAATTTTCCCTCCCTGATGATACAAGCGATTATCATATTGTCTTTGAGCCTTGAGCCCAGCTTGGAGAGGGGTATATCTATCAGCTCCTTGTCCTCCTTGGCTCTGAACTCAAGTATCTCTATCCTGTTGTCCGGGTAGCGGTATAGGGTCTCCACGTTTCCTCCCACACCGTTGTCTTGGGCGCGGACATACTGGGCTATTATGTCGGCGCATATAAACTTGGGGAATACCGCCGAGTCGATGTGCAGCTCGTCCATCACATCGTTTAAGTCAGTGCGGTTTATCTTTGTAATGACCTTGGCATCGGACACGTTCTTTGCAAAGGTGGCGCTTATTATATTCTCCTCGTCTATGCCCGTAAGGGGAACGAAGGCGTCGACCTTGTCAAGGCCCTGCTTAAGGAGGAAAGCCTTGTCCGTGCCGTCTCCGTGAATGACCTCGGCCTCGGGAAATATCTCCGAGAGCTGCACGCACTTTCTCTCGTCTATCTCCACTATACGCACATGTTTTCCCTTTTTGAGGAGCATGTCTGTAAGATAGTGCGCTATGGTGCCTCCTCCGGTTATGAGACAGGTGTCTACCGGCTTGTTCTTCACCTTCAAGGATTTGAAAAAGCGCTTCATCTCCTCCAGTGTGCTGACTATGGAGATCTCGTCCTCCTCCTTTATGACAAAGTTTCCGGAGGGGATTATGACCTCTCCGGCTCTCTCGACAGCGCATACCAGAATATTGCAGCCTGTGATCTCTCTTATCTCCTGAAGGCTCTTGTCCCTGAGACAATAATCACTGTTTACGTGCACTGTAAATATCACCACCTTGCCCTCGGCAAAGCTGTCTATCCTCGTGAGGGCGGGATATTGGAGGAGCTTGAATATCTCCAACGCCGCCGCATGCTCCGGATTTATTATCTTCGACAAGCCCAGCTTGTTTTTAAGGAACTCCGTCTCCTTCGAGTAGAGGGGATTCCTTACTCTTGCAATAGTCCTCGCCGTCCCTACGCTGCCCGCTATGACACAGGACAGAAGATTCAACTCGTCCAAGGGGCTCACCGCAATAAAAATGTCTTTATTTTGGAGATCCGCCTCTCTCAGCGTATTTATATCCGCTCCGTTCCCGCAAATGGGAAGGATATCCATGGCCTCCGCAACCTGTTCAAGGGCCTTCTCATCATTGTCGATAACAGTAACGTCATGTCCGTCGTTTACCAGTGTCTGTGCAAGCTCTGTTCCGACCTTGCCGCATCCGACTATAACAGCATTCATCAGTCAACCGTCCTTAAATATAAATTTTAAAAATCACTCTAAACTGCAATATAGCACACTTTACGAAATAATACAGCATATTTTTAAGGAATTTATACTTTTGCGGACAAAACAAAATCGGGCTCTCCCGCGCCGTAAGGCTCCGACGCATTGAGAGGACCCGATATGCTTTTCAGAAGGAAAGATCCGCTGTTAATATGTCTCCAAGGGCGGAAGGACACTGTCAGGAAGAGGACAGCTGTAGCGGCCTCCGTTCCGCCTTGATACCTCCTCCTTGGCCGCCGCGATGACCTCAGGCCGCTCGGCAGTTCTTATAGAGCTGAGCGCAAGTATCTTTGCGGCGGCAAGCATCCCCTTGTGGGAGAGTCTGCTGCAGGACTGAGCCGTCATCTGCCATGTGTGTCCCACATTTCCCAGACAGGCCGTTGCCACATTTATATTTAAGGTCGGAACGGCATAACCCACGTCTCCCACATCGGTAGAGCCCGCCTGAAGCCTTATCCTGTCCCGGGAGAAGGGATGTACCTCATCGTCAAGGGGCCGCTCAAGTTTTTCCGAAAGCCTTTCCTCACCAAAGGTCTCCGCTATATCCCGTTTTGCACAGGTGAGGACCTCCTCATTGTAGGTGTCAAGGAAGGCCTTCGCAAGGCGATAATCCTCCTCGTCCCATTTGGGCGCGCCTATCTCTCCCATACACTCATCCGCCACTGAGGCGAGAGCATTGTTGGGGATATACTCCGTGAAGGCCATAGACAGATCGCATCTGAAATCAGTCCCTGTCATTATTGCCGCGCCTCTCGCCACATTGCACACTCTCTCAAATAGCTCCTTCACCTGATACACGTAGGGAGCCCTCACCTCGTATCTGACCACAGCGTGATCCTGCACCACATTGGGAGCTGTCCCACCGGCGTCTATATAGGCGTAATGTATGCGGGCCTCCGGTATGACGTGCTCTCTCAGATAGTTGCAGCCCACGCTCATAAGCTCACAGGCATCGAGAGCGCTTCTTCCCAGATAGGGGGTCGCTCCCGCGTGGGAGGAGACTCCGTCAAAAGTAAAATTGGCACCCATTATGGCATTTGAGTGTACAGCCTCCACCATGTTCTTTGTGGAAGGGTGCCATGTGTATACAAAATCCACACCGTCAAAGACCCCTGCCCTCGCCATGAACTGCTTCGAGCCTGCTCCCTCCTCGGCGGGGCATCCGAAATATATGATCGTTCCGTCCTTCTTAAATTCCCTGAGGTATTCCTTCACGGCTATCGCCGCGGCAAGAGATCCGGCACCCAGAGCGCAGTGTCCGCAGCCGTGTCCCGCACCGCCCTTTACGATCTCCCTTTTTTCCGTCACTCCCGCCTCCTGGCTCAGGCTCGATAGGGCATCAAACTCTCCCAATATTCCCATGACGGGCTTTCCCGTACCGAAGCTTGCGCTGCCCTTAAAGGCGGTTGGGATACCGGCAAGGCCCGATTCCACCTCAAATCCTTTTTTCGAAAGCTCCTTCATGAGAAGCTTTGCAGAGCTGTATTCATGAAAGGCGAGCTCGGCATACTCCCATATGCTGTCGCTCACCGATATATATTCCTCTCCGTTTTTGTCTATGAAATCCTCTATCCAAGTCCTGTCCGAGTTTGCCATATAAAAACACCTCCTGTTTATGAGCTCATCCTATGCCTCACTGTAACGAAGTCTCGTCTCCATCCTGTCCATAAAGCAGGTGAGCACCGTGGTGAGGAAAAGATATATGATTCCCGCTATGAGAATGGACTCTATGGGCCTGTAGGTGGCCGAGAGCACCGTCCTGTAGGAGGTGGTGAGCTCGTTTATGAAAAATACCGAGGCAAGAGAGACCTGTTTTATCATATTTATGAATTCATTTCCCAGAGCGGGGAGTATGTTCTTTACAGCTTGGGGCAGCACCACCTTCATCATGGCCTGTCTTCCGTTCAGCCCGAGGCTTCTCGCCGCCTCCGTCTGGCCCTTGTCCACAGCCTGAATGCCCGCTCTTATTATCTCCTCCACGTAAGCTCCCGCATTTACGATAAGCGCCGTGATGATGCAGGCGGTGTCGGACATCTCAAAGGGAAGGACCCTTGGAAGGAATATCCAGAAAAAGTACAGCTGCAGAAGTATGGGTGTTCCTCTGATTATCCAAATATAGACCCGAACCACCGCTTTTAAGACACCGATACCGGAATACCTCAGAAGTGCCCCGAAGGTCCCCAAAACAGTTCCAACAGATACAGTTATAAGGGCAAGGCATATGGTCCCCATAAGTCCCATCAGATATACGGATCCGTATCTCTCAAGTATCCTTACAGTCATTTCTATCATAGTCCCCGCTCCTTTAAAAAATTCCCACTCGGCTTTGCCTCATCAGATCCCCAGCTCTGCCGCGTATTCCGAATACTCCTCGTACCATTCAGAGTAGAGCCCGCTCTCTGTGACCTCGGCAATAATACTGTTCACCTCGTCCAAAAGCTCTGTCTCTCCCTTCTTTATCCCTATCCTTGTGCCTTGAGTCTCCTCGTCCACCTCAAAGGATATGTCAGGGACTATGCTCATGCCGCATCCACTGTTGGCCTCCAGATAAAGCTCCGCTGTTGAAGTAGCCGTTATGCAGGCATCCGCCTTTCCCTCCTGAACCATCAGGAAGCCGTCTGTAGTTGCCGATACTCTCTTTAACTCGGCGCACCCCTCAGGAAGCTGATCTGCCGCAAAGCCCTCCTGAATGGAACCGCTCTGAACAACCACCACCTTGTCACCAAGGTCCGCTGTAGTCTTTATGGTATTTATATCCTCGTCTCTCACGAGAAGCCCGTACTGAACCGCCTCGTCCGAAAAATAGTATCCGTCAGACATCTCCATGGCCTCGGCCCTTGCGGGAGAATATGCCAAAGCCGATATGGCAAGGTCATATTTTCCTTCTGTAACGCTGCTGAGCACCGCAGTAAACTCGAGGGGAACTATCCTGCACTCCACGCCGAGTTTGTCAGCTATGTACCTTGCCAGCTCTATATCCGCTCCCACATACTTGTCGTCTCCGCTCTTTAAGGGATCTATGAACTCGAAGGGGGCGAAGTACGGCTCTGTGGCCACCTCTATGTAGCCCTGCTCCTTTATCCTCTCAAGCCTGTTCATGCCGTCCGAAGGCTCACTCTCGCGGGCCGCCAATGAAGTCTCCTCAAAGCCCTCCGAAGATAAAATGTCGCCTTGGGCCGCATTGACCTCTGTGAGCACTGAACATCCTGAGCTCATAAGAGCTGCCCCCAAAATAACTGCTGCTGTGAAAACAGTGACTATCCTTCCCTTTTTCATGATTTCCCTCCTCGTCTGTCCGATATCCCATGGAGCCTGATAAGGCTGCCGTAAAATTCATTTTTGTGTCTTGCTATCACTTTACCATGATAATATGTTGAATTATAAAGTACAAAAAAAACATTGTCAAGAGGATCCTGCATTGTTTTCGGACAAAAAATACCGCCTGTTCCTTCAAGGATAACAGACGGTATTTCGATATTGGTCTTACTGCTTAGAATTTAATGCTCTTAAACTTCTTGATATGCTCTGTGATAGCTACCTCTACAGGCATCCTCTCGGCGCTTGAAGCTCCGTAGAAGCCATGTACTCCCTTGGTGTGCTGCAAAATATACTGCGCGTCCTCGGGACTTGAGATAGGGCCTCCGTGGCAGAGCACTATTACGTCGCTCCTCTCTGCCGTCGCCGCGTCATGTATATCCTGCACGGTCTTTACGGCAGCATCCAGCTCCATGATCGTCTCGGCTCCTATGGATCCGCCTACAGTGCAGCCGCAGTGTGCAACCACAACGTCAGCTCCCGCCTTGGTCATCTTTACGGCCTCCTCGGGATTGAAGGCATAGGGTGAGGTAAAGAGATCCATCTCATGGGCAATATGCACCATATCCACCTCGAGATTATAGCTCATACCTGTCTCCTCGAAGGTATGTCTCATCCTTCCCTCAAAAAGGCCTACTGTGGGGAAGTTCTGAACTCCCGAGTAGCCCACCTCCTTGACCTTCTTAAGGAATAAGGTCATGTCCTTAAAAGGATCGGTGCCGTTGACGCCTGCAAGCACAGGAGTGTCCTTTACAACAGGAAGTATCTCTCCCGCCATATCCATAACTATCTGATTGGCGTCACCGTAGGCCAAGAGTCCCGCGCTGGAGCCTCTGCCGGCCATTCTGTACCTTCCTGAATTGTAGACGATGATAAGGTCGGTGCCTCCTGCCTCCTCAAACTTCGCGCTTATTCCGGTGCCGGCTCCGGTTCCTATGATGGGCCTTCCCTCGTCAATATTTTTTCTCAAGCGCCTTAATATTTCGCTTCTCTCTATTACCATGATATCCACCTCCTGATATTATTTCATCAACCCGAGCAAAACCTCAACGGCTTTTTTCGCAAACGCCTCATCATTGATGTTGGCGTCAACCTTATATACAGGTATATTTTTATTTAAGTTCTCCTCTATGCTGTCAAAAAGGACTCGGTCTGTATCAAAGTCGCAGAAGCATTGGCCCTCTCCGTCCAATATGGACAGACCCTTAAGAGGCAGAACAAAAGCTACAGGTCCCTTTGAGGCATTGGCCTTTTCGGCCAATATCCTTCCCAGCTCCCGATTTTCCGAGGCATTTGTCCTCATCAGCGTTACCATGGGATTCCACTCATAAAACTTTCTGTCGGAATCCTTATATTTTTGAGGGACCGTATCCCATGTCCCGAAATTGACCATGTCGAGACAGCCGGGAGCGATAACGTGGGGAATGCCGATCTTTCCCGGAGCGTCAAGTCTCTTGTCCCCCGCAGAGAGTATCCCTCCGCACAGCTCATCAGCCCACTCCGTCGTAGTTATGTCCAGACAAGCGCTGCAGTATCCCTCCATAATGAGGTCCTCCATGGTCCTTCCCCCGCCTCCTGTGGCATGAAATACCATGGTGGAGAAATCCTTGGAAAGCAGGGCCTGACATCTTTCCACGCACTCTGTGGAGTTTCCGAACATAGATATAAATATGGTCTTTCCTGTCTCGGAATCCGTCTCCGGCTCCATGTCAGCCATTCCGCAGACGGCTCCCGCAGCCCTCGACATAATGATCTTTGAAAAGGAATTTATCCCGCATATGTCAACTATTGAAGGATACAAAACTATATCCTTTGTTCCCACATACTCCGAGGTATCTCCGGAAGCCAGAGTCGTTATACATACTTTTGGAAAGCCTATGGGCAGCGCCTGCATTGCGGTGGCGGCGATAGATGTACCGCCGCCTCCTCCCATGCTTATTATTGCATCGATCTCACCCTTTTTTTGCAGCTCTCGGGATATAGCTCTTGCACCTTCGCTCATGACGTGCATGGCATGGCCTCTGTCCGACTTTTCTCTGAGGGATTCAAGGCTCTCCCCGCCTCGTAAGGCGACTTCTGACGCGCTGATGTCTATCTCAAAGCCGGAAACAGGATCAAATACTCCGACATCCATAGTCATTATATTTGCATTCCTCTTTTTAAGCTCGGAGTAGAGGTAATCAAATTCCTTTCCCTTTGAATCAAAGGTCCCCAACATCAGAACAGTTTTCACTAAGTCTCACCTTCTTATTTCGGTAAATAAATCAGTCTGTTTCTCTGATCGAAATTAATAGCTTCCTGAATCAGCGTGGCTTGCCCTGTACTCCTCAAGATTCTCGGCTGTAACAAGCAAAGGCTCTACATATATTTCCTTCTCCTCAAGAGTCTCGCCGTTTATAAGCTTTGTCATCGCGTCAAGAGCAGCCTCACACTGTGCCTCGGCATTCATGTCGAAGGATCCGCTCTGCTCTCCCGCCTCTATAGCGTCGAGAGTATCGGCCTCACAGTCGTTTGAATAGATGGGGATAGTTCCCAATACGCCGTTGTCTCTCATGACCTGTCTTACTCCGGTTGCCATTCCGTCGTTCATGCAGACGATACCGTCTATTCTCTCTCCTGAAGCAAACCATGTCTCTGTAAGCGCCATAGCTTCCTCGGCATTCCAGTTTCCTGCTCCGTCAAACACAACATTTATGTCCGAGAACTCCTCGAGAGCTCTGTCATAGCCCTCTCTTATAGCCACTGTGGCTCCGTGTCCCTCGGAACCGTTTACTATAGCAAGGTTGAAGTCTTCTCCAAGCTCCTCCACCTCGAGCCTTATAGCCTCATAGCCTGTGTCCGCAAGGCTGCAGGCTACCACGCAGTCAACATTTGAATTGTCTGTAACGCCCTCATGAAGAGTCATAACATAAAGGCCTGCTTCTTTAGCCTCCTTGAAGCCCTGGGTAACTCCCTCACCTGTACAGTCGCAAACTATTCCCACATAGTTTCCGCTCACTATACCCTGCTCTATCTGTGAGAGCTGTGTGGCCTCATCTGAATCCGCTGTGAGATGATCGACCTCGAAGCCTCTCTCCTCGGCAAGCTTTACGAACATCTCTCCCATATAGGACATAAAGGAGTTGTTATTGTGGGTCTGAAGGAACAAAAGTCTTCCGAGACTCTCTCCCTCCGCAGCCGCCTCGGCCTCGGTCTCCTCCGCCTCAGCCTCCTGAGCTTCAGCCGCAGCGGCAGTCGTCTCTGCAGCCGCCTCCGTAGTCTCGGTACCGCCTCCTGAACAAGCCCCAAGGCTAAGCACCATAGTTCCTGCCAACAACAGTGATAACAGTTTTCTCATAATGTAACCTTCCCTTCTTAAAAATTTTTTATAATAATTAAATTATTATTTCTTGTTTCTGTTTACGTGTACGTCTATGTAGACGGCGACGAAAATTATCACAGCCTGGAGTATCTCCTGAAAATATGTGTTTATTCCCAAAATATCCATTCCGTTGCTTATAACACCTACTATCAGCACGCCTATCATGGTCCCGAACATCGTTCCCACGCCTCCTGAGAGGGATACGCCTCCTATTACCGCCGCCGAGATGACCGTCATCTCGTAGCCGTCTGCCGAATTCGCATTTCCCGAGGATATTCTGGAGGCCATCAAGAAACCGCATATTCCCGCGCACAGACCGCTTATGACGTATACGGAAAACTCCACAAGCCTTGTATTGATTCCCGAATATCTTGCCGCTTTCTTGTTTCCTCCTATGGCGTAGACCTTTCTTCCGTATGTGGTGCACTGCAAAAGCACTATTCCTATCGCCATAGCTGCTATAAAGTAAAATACCATGTAGGGTATGCCGTAATTATCGACCTTTCCTGAAGCATCAAAGGTCCTTCCCAAAAATCCGTTGGAAATATTCACAAAAGCGTCATTCAGATTGAATATGGCCTTTGCGTTCGTGTATACATATGCCGCGCCTCTTGCCGCAAGCATCATGCACATGGTCATGATAAACGGTGGGATATTGCAGAAAGCCACACCCACGCCGTTTATGACTCCGCAGAGTATGCCTATTACTATTGATACGGTGATGGGGACTATAATGGGCATATCCACGTTTTCTCCCGCGCAAAAGTGTGCCGCAAAAACAGCCGACAGCGCCACTATCGAGCCAACCGACAGATCTATGCCCCCTGTTATCAGGACAAAGGTCATACCTATGGCTAGTATGCCGTAAAGAGTAACCTGCTTGATTATCAGAAGCATATTGTTGGTGGTAAAGAATGCGTCTGAAAGGCTTGACCACAAAATAATAAGGGCAATAAGGACAAAAACTATCCCCAACTTTGAAACAAGCTCTCTGTGATTTTTTAATTTCTCCATAATCTTCCTCGCCTTCCGTCAATCAGTTATTTACGATCACAGACATTATCTTTTCCTGTGAAGCATCTTTTGCGTCCATCTCTCCCACTATGCGGCCCGCTCTCAGGACGATTATCCTGTCGCACACCCCCAGGAGCTCGGGCATCTCGGAGGATATCATTACGACGGCCTTCCCGGAGGCGGCCAAGCTCTGGATTATCTGATAGATCTCATATTTGGCCCCCACATCTATACCTCTAGTCGGCTCATCCATAAAGACTATATCGGGCTCCGTCAAAAGCCATTTCCCGACTACTATCTTCTGCTGGTTTCCTCCCGACAAAAATGCGGCTGTCTGATCCTCGCTGCTCATCTTGATGCGCATTTTTCCGGCCATGTCCCGGGTACATTCCCTCTCCCTTTTCGGGTTCGCCAAAAGTCCCCTGAAACGCCCTATCCTTCCGAGGACAGTGGAACACATATTCGATCTCACGGTCCCGGAGAGATTGAGGCCACTCAAAGCCCTGTCCTCAGGCACCAGGGCCAATCTGTTCGCCACAGCGTCCATAGTGCTCTTTATCTTTACTTTCTCACCCTTTATATAGATATCTCCCGTGTAATGAGGCTCCGCTCCGAACAGAGTCTCTACTATCTCCGTCCTTCCGGCCCCAACCATGCCCGCAAAGCCAAGTATCTCGCCGCTTTTAACCTCAAAGCTCACGTTCTCAAAAACGCCCTTCCTGCTCAGGTTCTCCACCTTAAGAACAGTCTCCCCTATGGTTTTTGTCACGGTGGGATATATGTCGTCCATGCTCCTTCCCACCATCTCGCTTATCACCATGTCATTCGTTGTCTCGGATATGGGGCGGTAGCTTATGATGCTTCCGTCTCTCAAAACGCAGACATAATCGGCGATCTTGAAAAGCTCATCCAGCTTGTGACTTATATATATGATCGCCACATTTTTCTTTTTAAGCTTCTCTATGGTCTCAAAGAGTATCTTTACCTCCGAATCCGTGAGAGACGATGTGGGCTCGTCCATTATCACCACCTTTGAATCGTAGGACACCGCCTTTGCTATCTCCAAAAGCTGAAGCTCGGATACGGTGAGCTC
>CALWLK010000078.1 GCA_944381505.1 uncultured Lachnospiraceae bacterium | reverse complement strand
TACATGTTCCCCAAGGCCCACGCGGCGGCCTACGTGGTCATGTCATCGCGAATAGCCTACTACAAGATACATTATCCCTTGGAGTATTACGCCGCCTACTATACGGTTAAGGCCGACGGCTTTGACTACGAGAAGATGTGCGTGGACTTGGACAGGCTCAGATACAATCTCAAGAGGCAGAAGGAATATATGGCGAGCCAGTATGACGCCTCGGCAAACGACAAGGCCCTTCTTCGGGACATGAGGATAGTGGAGGAGATGCTTGCCAGGGGATTTAAGTTTGCTCCCATAGATATATACAAGGCCAAGGCGGCAAAGTATATAATCACAGAGGACAGAAGGATAATGCCCGCTCTTAGCTCCATAGCAGGCCTCGGTGAGAAGGCTGCGGAGGCCATAGAGGCGGCGGCGAAGGACGGCCCCTTCATGAGCATGGAGGATTTCCTCACAAGGACCAAGGTAAACAAGACCTCGGCGGATCTCATGAAGCAGCTGGGCCTTCTCGGATCTATCCCGGAGACGAACCAGCTCTCCATATTCGACCTGAGCATGTGAGACAGGGCGACGCTTCTGAAATTGAAATTCAGTTAAAAATCGAAAATATCCCGTTCGAAGGAATAGCTCTGCTCCTGACTGAGAACGGGATATTTTCGATTCTTCTGAGGAAATTAGCCTGAGAACGGGATATTTTTAATTCTCTTGAAGGAATAGCAGCTCCTGACTGAGAACGGGATATCTTTAATCGTGATGACAATTACAGAACACAGAATTTTCACAGAGTCTTCCGTTATTTTTCATATTTTCATTCTAATGTACTCAGAGTGTAAATATATGAAGATACGGGAGGCTTTTTTATGATCGAGATAAGCGGCCTTGCCAAGAAATACGGGGCAGGCTATGCCGTGAAGAACCTGAACCTCAAGATAGAGGACGGCCTCATCTACGGCTTTTTAGGCCCTAACGGGGCGGGAAAGACAACGACCATGAACATCATAACAGGCTATCTGTCGGCCACAGAGGGGAGCGTTATAGTAAACGGCCACGATGTGCTCAAGGAGCCTGAGGAGGCGAAGGCCTGCATAGGCTATCTGCCGGAGACTCCGCCTCTCTACCCGGAGATGACGGTCATGGAGTATCTGGGCTTTGCTGCGGAGCTCAAAAAAATAGGGAAAAAGGAGAGAAGCTCGCAGATAGAGAAGGTCATGGAGATGACGGAGCTTGATGCTGTCAGGGAAAAGCTCATCAGGAATCTGTCAAAGGGCTATCGGCAGAGAGTGGGTATGGCTCAGGCACTGCTGGGCTTTCCCGACATAGTCATATTGGACGAGCCCACTGTGGGCCTTGATCCTAAGCAGATAATAGAGGTCAGGGATATGATACGCTCCCTCAAGGGAAAGCATACGGTTATCCTGAGCTCTCACATACTCTCGGAGGTCAGTGCTGTCTGCGACAGGATGCTGATACTTTCAAAGGGCCGGCTGGCTGCCGAGGGAACTCCCGAGGAGCTTGAAGCCATGATGCACGGGAGTGAGAGCGTGGAGCTTTGGGTAAAGGGAGAGGCCGAGTCGGTCCTTAATGTTCTGGGTTCGATAGAGGGAATAGAGGAGACGGAAGCCCTGCCCTGTGACAGTGAGAGAGAAAGGGCGGGAGTTTCGGCCTTCAAGATAAAGCCTGCGGAGGGGCGGGAGATAAGAGACGAGCTCTCTATAAGGCTCTCTGAGGCGGGGATGCCTGTCTACGAGCTTACGGTAAACACAAAGAGCCTTGAGGACATATTCCTTGAGCTTACGTCCTCCGAGGAAGAGGAGGCAAGCCTATGACAGCAGTATATAAGAGAGAACTGAGATCATATTTTATCACCATGACGGGGTGGGTATTCATTGCGGTAAATGTATTTATCACAAGCCTTTATTTTGTGTCCGCAAACCTCGCCTACGGAGAGCCGGATCTCTCCTACACCTTAAACAGTGTCATATTCATGTTCATATTCACTGTTCCGGTGTTGACCATGAGGTCTGTGGCCGAGGAGAGGAAACAGAAGACCGACCAGCTGCTCCTTACCTCCGGGGTCTCGGTTTGGAGGATAGTCTCAGCCAAGTATCTTGCCATGCTGACGGTGTTTTTGATCCCGGTAATCATTTTCGCCATATTTCCTGCGATAATGTCCGGCTTCGGCAACGCGGCTGTCAGCGAGAGCTATTGCTCCCTTTTTTCGTTTTTTCTTTTGGGAGCCGGCTGTATAGCCATAGGACTCCTTATATCCTCCCTCACGGAAAGCCTTATGGTTTCAGCAATACTTAGCATATGTGTGCTCTTTGTGGTGTATCAGGCAAGGGGGATAGCCTACCTTATATCCTCCGAGGGAAACCTTCTGACAGAGATTTTGGGAATGGCTGACCTCACAGGGTACTATGAGAGGATGAGCGGAGGGATACTTGACCTTAAGGCGGTGGTATATTTTCTGTCGGTAATATATATCTGCCTTTTTATCACTGTGCAGATGATAAGAAAGAGAAGCTACACCGTCTCAAAGAAGGGCCTTGCTCCGGGAGCCTACAGCATAGGCATGACCGTTGTGATGACTGCCGCTGTTATCCTTATAAATATGTCCTTTGCGGCCATACCGGACAGATATACTCAGAAGGACATGACCTCAAACGGCATCTACAGTCTCACGGAGGCCTCGGAGAACGTATTGAAGAGCCTCACAAAGGACGTGAATATATATGTGCTGAACTCCGAGGAGGGGGAGGATGCTCTCTTGGGAAACACTCTTGATCTCATGGAGGAGACCTCCTCCCGGGTAAAGGTGGAATACAGAGACCCTGTGGAATACCCTGATTTTTATAAGGATTATACCGACGGAAACATATCCTATAACAGCCTCATCATAACCTGCGGTGATAAATACAGGGTGGTGGACTTCGCGGACTGCTATGAATCCTCCTTTGACTACAGCACTTTTCAGCAGACCGCCTCGGGCTATGACGGAGAGGGACAGCTTATCTCGGCCATAGATTATGTGACGAGGGACAGCCTTGACCGCATATATATACTGACAGGCCACGGAGAGACAGGGCTTGGAGAGACTTTTTCCGAGGCTGTCACAAAGGCTAACGTGGAGTGGGAGGAACTGAACCTTGCGGGGGCTGACACTGTGCCTGACGATGCAAAGGCCATATATATATCGACGCCGACAAAGGATCTTACCGAGGATGATATGTCGAAGCTTGAGGACTACATAGACATAGGCGGAAAGCTTATAGTGCAGGCCGCCTACATCGGAGATTACGAGACGGATATGCCCAACTTTTCAAGGCTCCTTGGAGAATTCGGTGTCTCCATAGAGGAGGGACAGGTGATAGAGGGTGACAGAGACCGGTATTTTCAGAGGCCAAACTACCTCCTTCCCACAGTGATGTCGGACAGCCTCACGGAGGGCGTGTACGACGAGAGCTATGTCTTCATGCCCATATCCCAGAGCATTGTCATAGATGAGGACTATGAGGGGGCAAATGTCACCGTGCTTATTAAGACAGGGGACAATGCTTCGATTCTTAACAGCGAGGGAGCTGTGATAAAGGAGGGAAGCTTTAACCTCGGCATCAGGTCCTCAAAGACCGTGGGGGATGGGGAGGCGGAGCTTTTGCTCTATTCCTGCCAAAATATCTTTACAGATTCGGCGGACTCCATGACTACGGGAGGAAACTTAAGGCTGTTTACAAATGCCATAGGCCGCTTTACAGACAGCAAGAGCAATATATCCGTTCCGGTAAAGAAGCTTTCGGGAGATTATCTCATGGTGGATCAAGGAGCAAGGCTCAATATAACCCTCTGTTTTACAGTCATATTGCCGGTAGTTTTCTTAGCTTCGGGCTTTGTAATTATGTACAGGAGGAGAAAGAGGTAGACGCATGGGAAAGATAAACAAGAAAAAGCTACAGTTTGCCGCAGCGGCGGCCATACTCCTTTTGGCGGGAGGCTTTTACGCCATAGTAAATTCCATGGAATTTGCCGACGAGGAGAGCCTTGAGCAGATACAGGCATTCTATCTGTCGGAGGATGAGGTGACGGGACTCGGTTGGAAAAACGGCGACGGTGAGGAGCTCTCCTTTACAAAGAGCGGAGAGGAGTGGAGCTCGCCGGAGGAACCCGACAAGGACGTGAATATGATAAAGTTCGGAGACGCACTTTCCGCGGCCTGCGACATAAAAGCTGAGGACACAGTCAGTTCGGTCTCGGATATGTCCGTGTACGGGCTTTCGGAGCCGAGGCTCACCATAGAGCTTGAGTTTTCGGAGGGCGAAAAGGACACTATAACTGTCGGTGACATGAATGAAATGACAGGGGATTACTATATACGTATAAATAATGACTCGGACATATATACAGTAGACTCCTCCTTCATAAACAACTTCGGCTTTGACGTTACAGAATTTACCGAGGAGAATGCCACGGACTCCGAGGCTTCAGAGTCTGCAAGCGATGAATCCAAGTCCGTAGCTAATGAATAAAAGTAATGGTTATCATAAACATTGATTATATCCAAGCGAAAAAACCTCCGCCTTAGGGAGGATTTAACAAAAGCTTTCGAGCCTCTATTGACTTATTTTCCGACTCAAATAAAATAGATTTGTTTCGGCCCGGAAAGGGGACGATCGAAAATCAGTAGGAAACAGGGGAATTAAGTTATGGAAAAGACAAGAGAAACTTTTGCCTCCCGAGTCGGATTTATCCTTATATCGGCGGGATGCGCCATAGGCTTGGGAAATGTGTGGAGGTTCCCGTATATAGTGGGACAGTACGGAGGAGCCGCGTTCGTCCTCGTATATCTGATATTTTTGGTAGTGTTCGGCCTTCCTATAATGGTGATGGAGTTTGCAAACGGAAGAGCATCTCAGAAGTCTGTGGCTCTCTCATATGAGGCCTTGGAGCCGAAGGGGACGAAGTGGCATTACGTAAAGTGGTTCCACATAGTGGGAAA
>CALWLK010000077.1 GCA_944381505.1 uncultured Lachnospiraceae bacterium | reverse complement strand
CTATCTTTGCATTTCTCGCGTATTTTTCCGTATTGCCCGTAGCTCTGTCGCTGAAACGCACTCCTATGCCGAGTATGAGATCCGCCTCCTTGTTGGCCATGGAGGAAGCATACTGACCGTGCATCCCCTGCATTCCAAGGAATCTGTCGTAGGACTTTGCCAGAGCCGAAAGGCCCATAAAGGTACAGCCCACATAGGCATCCGTCTTCTCGGCGAGAGCCTTTATCTCCTCCTGGAGTCCTGCTCCCGCAGCTCCCCCTCCTATATATATGTAAGGTCTCTCAGCCGCATTCAAAAGCTCAACCGCCCTTTCTATATCGGCGTCATCAGCCTGCTCCTCCTCATAATAGGGCACCACTCCCTTAGGCTCAAACTCGCAGAGGGCTGTCTGCACGTCCTTGGGTATGTCTACAAGGACCACTCCCGGACGCCCGGACTTTGCCAGCTGAAAGGCCTCTCTTATGGTGTCTGCAAGCTCTCTGACGTCAGTGACAAAGTAATTGTGTTTTGTGATGGGGAGAGTTATCCCGGTTATATTTATCTCCTGAAAGCTGTCCCTTCCTATGAGAGAGGTGGGGACGTTTCCGGTTATTGCCACCATGGGTATGGAATCAAGCATAGCCGTGGCTATCCCTGTCACGAGATTTGTGGCTCCGGGGCCTGATGTGGCTATCACCACGCCTACCTTTCCGGTGACTCTCGAGTAGCCGTCCGCAGCATGGGCCGCCCCCTGCTCATGGGCCGCAAGGTAATGGTTTATCCTGTCGCTCGCCTTGTACAGCTCGTCGTAGATATTGAGCACCTGGCCTCCGGGGTAGCCGAACACGTCGGTCACTCCCTGCTCTATCAAAGTCTCTATCAATATCTCCGCGCCGGTCATCTTTTTATGCTCTTTATTATCCATAGGAAACCTCCCGTTTTTGGGTAAAAAAATTAATTTATATTAAAGCACTCAGATACATAAAATGTCAACATAAATCAAATTTTACATTTTAATTATAACTGATTTTCTTATTGTTTAGCATTTATATAATTTAAAGTTATAACTTTTATTCGGTTTCGGAGAGGAGCTTATCTATGCTCTCCAAAAGCTTTCCCTTCATATCAGGCAGTTCCCCCAATATGGTATATTTGTTGAGGACCGTCGAGTCCGTATAGAGACAGGAATTTTTCATGTCCATCAGAGACAGCATCCTTCTCTCCTCAAGGAGCACCTCCCGGGGTGTCATGGCGTCGAACTCGCCTCTCTCCCAAAGCTTAAAGAGAGGCGTATCAGGCCACAGCTTAAGCATTATGCACCATATGCTCACCGGATTTATCGACGACAAAAGCTCCGCCGTCTTCACCGCATGCTCCTCTGAAAGCCTCCTGCCTCCGAGACCGGGTATCACGGTGACGTGATAGTAATACCCGAAGCTGTCCAGCCTGTCAAAGGCCCGCTTCAGCTCCTTTGCAGTCTCCCCTTTGTTGTGAAATTTAAGTATCCTGTCGCTTCCGCTCTCTATGCCTATATGGAGCTCGAGGATGCCCCCGGCGTTGAGCCTTCTCAATTCATCATCGGATTTTCTGTTTACGTCATCCGCTCTGGCATACATGGACACGGTCTTTACCGAGGGAAGCTCCCTGTGCACCATGTCAAGTATCGACATAAGTACCCCTGTGTCGAGACAGAAGGGATTGCAGCCCAGAAAATACAGTCTCTCGTTTCCGTCTATCACCAGGCTTAAAAGCTTTATCTTCTCCTCGATCCTCTCAAGTGGGATAAAGGCCTTCTCATCCCTTATGAAGTCACAAAAAAGGCACTTTCCCCAGCTGCAGCCCTTCGTGACCTCAAGAAGGGCGCTGGCGTTTTCTATGGGGGATCTGTACACCACCTCGTCATCATACAGCTTTGCGAATATTTCTTCCCTTGTCATAATAAATCCCTCCCCGTTTCAGGAAGCTTTCACACCTCTTTTTCAGCGCAAAAGGCCGCCGCGTAAAATCTTACCGCAGCAGCCCTCATTATCTTCTGTTAAGCCTTTCGGACCTCCTCGATGCCGTGAAGCACCAGCTCCTCAAGCCTTGAATATTCCTTTTTGAGATACAGCCATCCCACCAAGGCCTCGAACCCCGTGGCTCTCCTGTAATCCCCTATACTCTGGTTCTTGGCATGGGAGAGCTTCTTGGCGTTCCTGCCTCTCTTGTATACCGTCAATTCCTCCTCCGTGAGAAGCTCCTCTATGGCAAAGAGCATCTTTGTCTGGGAGGAAGCGTTCACAAGCCCCGTTGTGTGCTTGTGGAGCCTGTCCGGCTGTTTAGAGCCATGGGACAGCATATAAAGCCTTATGAGAAGCTCGTAGACCGCATCCCCCAGATAGGCGAGTATCACAGGTGAGAGCTCCTCCGGGTCAAGTTCATTTGAAAATGCGTCAAATCCCGGTTTCCTTAAGCTCTCTTCCATTTAACGCCCTCTCTGGTATCCTCAAGGATTATGCCCATCTCCGTGAGCTTATCCCTTATCTCGTCGGCCTTTTTGAAGTCCTTTGCCTTCCTCGCGGCCTGTCTCTCGGCTATTAGGGCCTCTATATCTTCGTCCAAGGCCTCCTTCCTCCTGTCGGAGCGGACTCCCAAAACTCCGTCGCAGAGCTTCTTTATAACTCCGTCAAGATAAAGGATGTAGGCCTTTGTCGAGCTCTCCTCCGCAGTGGAATTTGCAAGCCTCACTATCTCAAAGTCGGCTGTGGAAGCGTTGGCGGTGTTGCAGTCGTCCTCCATGGCCTCCTCAAAGTCCTTTACGAAAGCCTCCACCTTAAGTCGATTTTCCTCCTCGGCCTTTGTTAGCTCCTCCCCCTCGGCTTTAAGAAGCAGCTCCGAGAGCTTGTCTGTGCAGTTGAGTATCCTCTCGTAGGCGTTCTTTGCCTGCTCCATGAGCTCCCTCGAGAAATTAAGGGGTGTGCGGTACTGGGCGGACAGCATGAAGAGTCTCAGTACCATGGGGTCAAACTGCGAGGTTATATCCCTCACGGTAAAGAAATTGCCCTCGGACTTGCTCATTTTCTTTCCGTTTATATTGAGGAAAGCGTTGTGCATCCAATAGTTGCAGAAGGGCTTTCCGGATGCTCCCTCCGACTGAGCTATCTCGTTTTCGTGGTGGGGGAATATGAGATCCTCACCTCCCGCGTGTATGTCTATGGTCTCTCCCAAATATTTGCTGCTCATCACAGAGCACTCTATATGCCATCCGGGGCGTCCCTTGCACCAGGGTGAATCCCAGTAGGGCTCCCCCTCCTTCTTGGGCTTCCAGAGCACGAAGTCGGCGGGATTTTTCTTTCCCTCCTCGCCTGTGACCTTTATCTCGCGAAATCCCGATTGAAGCTCATCCATGTTTTTGTGGGAGAGCTTTCCGTATCCGGGATCCGAATCCACGCTGAAATAAACGGTTCCGTCCTCGGCAACATAAGCGTGTCCGTTATCTATGAGCCTTTGGATCATATTTATCATTCCGTCTATCTCTTTCGTTGCCTGAGGATGGACGGTGGCGGGCTCTATATTGAGATCCGCCATATCTCTTTTGCACTCCTTTATGTAGCGCTCGGATATGACCTCCGAGGGCACACCCTCCTCGTTGGCGGCCTTGATGATCTTGTCATCCACGTCTGTGAAGTTGGACACATAATTGACCTTGTAGCCCTTGTACTCCAGATATCTTCTGAAGGTGTCAAATACTATCATGGGCCTTGCGTTTCCGATATGGATGAGATTATATACAGTGGGGCCGCATACATACATCCTGACCTCCCCGGGCTCTATGGTCTGAAGCTCCACCTTCTGTCTCTTCATTGTATCAAATATTTTCATAGCATTTCCTTTCAAAGGGTATTTACAAAACAAGTACTTATAAAATAACACACTTACCCATAAGGGGCAAGTGTGTATTAAAGCTTTTAAGGGCTTGTAAAACCTGTCAAATAACTTCGCTCCCAATGAGACATACGGCCCTCGCCGCCATGCCCTCCCCGATGCCGGTAAAGCCCAAGCCCTCCTCAGTGGTGGCCTTCACGTTCACCCTGTCCGCAGGGATATCCAACGCCCTTGCGATATTTTCCTCCATCGAGGAGATGAAGGGCCTTAATTTCGGTCTCTGGGCTATCACGGTACAGTCGATGTTTAAAGGCTTATATCCCTTCTCATGAAGAATGTTCGCCACCTTCCCAAGAAGCAGGATGCTGTCCGCCCCCTCGTACTCCGGATCCGTGTCCGGAAAAAGGAGGCCTATGTCTCCAAGCCCCGCCGCCCCCAAAAGAGCGTCCATGACGGCGTGGGTCAGCACATCGGCATCCGAATGTCCCAAAAGGCCGTACTCATACTCTATCTTCACGCCTCCGAGAATAAGGCTTCGTCCCTTCACGAGCCTGTGGACGTCATATCCCTCTCCTATACGCATTTTTCACCTCGCAAATCAAAAAATAAATCTGAGCCTTCTCTCCACGCAGCGCACGTCTATATCCGTCTGATATTCGCAGGACTCTCCATCAGTGTGCACCGCCAGAGGAAGCTCTGTGTGTATATGGGCCTCCCTGCACTCAAAGAGCTTGACTCCGTTTCTGCACTTTAGGGCACAGTGCTTTGCGAAAAGCACCGAGGGCAAAAGCTTAAGTCTGCTGCAGGGGCTCACGACGCATATCTGCAGCTTGCCGTCCCTGCAATCCGCCCCGGGGGCAAACATATATCCCCCGCCTTCATAGGGCATAATGTGGGCTGATATGAAAAGGATATTGTTGAATTCCACCCTCCTCACTCCGTCAAGGAGCACATAGCCCTTTACAGGGGGGCTTAAGAGATACTCCTTGGCCCCGTTTAAAAGGTAGGCGCACCTCCCCATCCTCACCTTGTTAAGCGCCGCCTTCATCCTGCTCTCCAAAAGGTCATGGCACACAGCCGCGTCAAAGCCTATGCCGGAGCTGATGACGAAGCGCCGGTTTTTGTTCTCGTTGCTCCCGTAGGAGACCACGCCGTAATCTATGGAGCGAGGACTTGCTGTGAGTATGCGCTTCAAATTCTTCTTTATATTTTTTGAGACCTTGAGACTCTTTGCGAGATCGTTTCCGGAGCCGGAAGGCACTATGCCTACAGAAGGCTTCGTGTCAAGGCAAAGGCCGTCTATGACCTCATTTACAGTCCCGTCTCCGCCTACTATTATTATGGTCGTATCTTCCGTCCCGGACTCTGTAAGCTCTGCGGCCTTAAGCTTGGCTTCCCCGGGAGCCGCTGTCAGAAAGGCGTTGTATCCGATGCGCTTTTTGTTTAAAAGCTTAAGGAGCGCATTCCAATTTTTAAGTCCCCTCCCGTTTCCGGAATTGGGGTTTACTATAAAATAATACATAAAAATCCTCTCATAAGCTTATGAGAGGATTATACCACAATGAAACATCAAATAAAAATGAAAAAATTATAAACAGACCGCCCTTAATCCGTGGCATCGACAGGCTTCGCAAGCTTCCTCTTTCTTCCCTGAAAATCCGCAGCCCCCACCGGCTCGTAGACCACGTCATAAACGACGTAAGCCATTATCACAGCTGCAAACACATCCACGACGCTATGCTGCTTAAGGAACATGGTGGAAAGACATATGCTGACACAGGCTATGAGAGACGCCGTCCTCAAAAATCTGTTGTCCTTGAAGCAGCCTGCCTTTGTGAGCGCTATATGTACTCCGATAGAGTTGTACACATGTATGCTCGGAAGCACGTTGGTGCAGGTGTCCGTCCTGTAAAGGAAAGCCACTATGGCGGCAAAAATATTCTTCTCAGGGTCCGGATGAGGCCTGAAATTCGTGCCGTTGGGATAGAAGGTACATATAAACAGGCTTATGAACATCCCCGTAAAGAGAAAGGTACAGGCCCTGTAGAAGCTCCTGCGGTCCCTCCTCCTTACTGCCCAAAGGCCGAGGGGCACATATATAAACCAGAACAAATAGGGAACTATAAAGTACTCGATAAAAGGTATCCTGTCGTCAAGCCCCACGTGTATGATATGGTACCCGTCGGTGACGGTATGCTCCAGCACGCAGAACCAGAGAAGATATAGGGCAGAGCACAGAAGCACCGTGAGTTCCCCTCTGTATCTATGAAATTTTGAGTTCAAATATGTAATCATAGGCTTTCTCTTATGAATTGCTGATTATTATAGCACCAGGCTAACTCAAAGTAAACAATTCATAACTTTATTTAATTTTAATTTAATAAAGTTGAAAACTCATGGAAAAAGCCCCATAGGTCTCTCCCTACGAGGCTCTCCTTCAAAAGTAGCGGGAGGGGGATTTGAACCCTCGACACTACGGGTATGAACCGTATGCTCTAGCCAACTGAGCTATCCCGCCATATATGTAAACACGCTTTCGCGTGATACCTGCATTGCATTGAAATGGGGCCTATAGGGCTCGAACCTATGACCCTCTGCTTGTAAGGCAGATGCTCTCCCAGCTGAGCTAAGACCCCAATGTCTCTTAACAACGCTTGTACATTATATGAAATAACCGGCTGATTGTCAAGAGATTTTTTTAGTTAAAGCCGTAAAATTTCCTCGTCACCTCGTAGGCAAGCTCCGTGAGCTTGTTGCCGAATTTCGTGTGCATATTCATGCCCTGGCCCAGAAAGCTTGCTCTGAGATTAAGCCAAAGCCTGAAATTCTTCTCCTTGAGGTATTCCCAAAGCTCCTTTTTCTTTTGCATATTCTCCTCACTGCCGCTCCTTATGGCAAGTATGGAGGATATGGTCATCATTATATTCAGGTAGCTCATCATGTATTTTCTGAGCTTTTTCGGCTGTACCTTCAGCACGTCATAGCTGTCTATCATAAGCTTTGTGACTCTTATCTGCTGGTCTATTCGGCCTATCATCACCTGCTCGTTTACCGATTGATCCTGCCTTCCGATAAAGTATCTGTAAAGATTCTTATTCATATAGTATATCTTCTTCACATGGGGAAGGGGATAATAGACGTATATGTTGTCTACATAGAAGGTATGCTTGGGAAGCTCCAAGCCGCAGCTTTTCAAAAGCTCGGTCCTGTATATCACGCTGTGCATAAGGAGATACTGCCCCAGCATAAAGAACCGTACATCCTTCCATCCGAACACCTTATCCTCGGGGAAGGCGGTCTTGTAGGACATGACCTTCTTGTGCGTGGCCCCCTGCTTGTCATATACAAAATTGCAGCACAAAAGATCCACCTTTTCAGGGCCGTAAACGAACTCCTCCAGCTTGTCCAAAACCTCCGAAAGGACCTTTTCGTCAAGCCAATCATCGGAATCCACCACCTTAAAGTAAACTCCCGTGGCATGCTTGAGTCCGGTGTTTACAGCCTCGCCGTGGCCTCCGTTTTCCTGATGGACAGCCTTACATATATCGGGATATTTCTGTTCATACTCCCTCGCTATCTCAAGGGTGTTATCCTTTGCGGAGCCGTCGTCAACAATGATTATCTCAACTCTGTCTCCGCCTGTGAGGATGCTGTCAATGCAGTGTCTCATATACGCCGCAGAATTGTAGCAGGGAACCGCCACGCTTAAAAGCTTCATCTCTTACTCCTTATCTTCGGGCTCTATGGCCTCTGAATTGCCGTCTCCTACATATACCTCTTCCGGGTAGGGTACCTTTATATATATTTTCCTTAAAACGATCATCAAAAGTCCGAGGGATACAGCCATCGCCGCTGCCATCGCCACAGGGAGATCTCCGGTCAAAAGAAAGAGCATTCCCACAAAAAATGACCCGAGATTCGCCGCCCCGTGGCAGAGCATGGCCGCCCTGACCGACTGATACCTCTCACAGATAAAGGCAAAAACCATTCCCGCCGCAAAGGCATATATACCCTGTACTATGTTCATATGTATAAGTCCGAATATGAGCGATGAAAAAAGGGCCGACGGCAAAAAGCCCATATAATCCCTCATTCGCCTGAATATAAGTCCCCTCATGAGAAGCTCCTCAGACAGAGGCGCCACAATAACTGTGGAAAGCACGGCTATCACAATGTTCGAGTTGCTGATCGCATAGTCTACCTCTTTAAAGCCCTCCGAGGTCTCCGTCATCGGAAACAGATTGATAAAATAGTTTCCGAATATGCAGACGAGAAGCCCCGCCGATATGATGAGTCCCTTTGAAGGCAGCCTCCCCCGGTTTTCCTCCTCAAGAGCGCACTCCATGCTCCGCTTCTTCCGGTCGTTTTCGTACATTACCCAAAGAATAACCGTCACCACCAGAGACGAGGCCGAGTTTACCAGCATTACCATATCCGCCTCGCCCACACCGCCTTTTCCCGCCATCTCCATGAGAGAAGACGCAATCATCAGGACTATGCTGAAGCTTAGGGCACACACCAAAGTAACAGTCAGGTAAATCGCCATGGGGATAAATATTCTTATTATCTTTGAAAGCCGGCTTTCCTTTGTCATATCGTAAACCGAGGCCTTTTATAAATCAGATCCTGTCAAGGCATGCCGCCCCCACATTCCTTATCTTCATAACGATAGCCGAGCCCTCTCCCAAAGCCTTGTCTATGTATGACACATACTCCGAAGAATACTCGCGGGGAACGAACACCTGTATCACTCCTGCGAAGCCTCCACCGTTTACACGGCAGGCTCCGGCTTTTATCCTCCGGAGGAATATCTCCGTGAGAGCCAAGGCAACGCATATGCCCTGTTCCTTCTTTGCGCCTGTGACATAGACGTTTTGGAGCCATTTCCAAGATGAGTTCCCGGAATCTGTTATTACGCCAAGCGCCTCCTCAAAGTCGTTCCTTGAGAGTGCCGATACAGCCCTGTCCACTCTCTTGTTCTCCTCAAAAAAGTGCAATGCTCTCATAACGGCCCTGTCTCCCGCAAAGCTCCTTACCTCGGATATCCTTTCTATGAGTTCCTCCTCGGAAAGCTCCCTTAAGCAGGATTTTTTGAAGAACTCCGCCACCTTCTTCATCTCCCCGGGTATAGAGGAATACTCCTCGGAGAGATCCGCATGGCCCTTTCCTGTCCTTACTATTATCATATCATAATTCTTTTTTCCGAAGTCAAAATCCACCTTCTCAACCTTGGGGTGATCAGGATCTCCGAAATCCAAGGAGATGAGGCCTCCCACAGCGCAGGCCATCTGGTCCATAAGGCCCGAGGCCTTCTTCCAATATACGTTTTCGGAATATTTTCCCATGTGAGCGTATCTTACCACGTCTATGCCGCCGTCGTTAAAGAGCTCGTTTATTATTGAACATATGAGCATCTCGTAGGAGGCGCTGGAGCTTACTCCCGCCGAGGCTATGACATTGCTCGTAATGTATGCGTCAAAGCCTCCCACCTGATAGCCCTCATTCAAAAAGGCCTTCAGTATGCCCTTGGTCAGCTCCACTGTCCCCAAATATCTGGGGCCCTCGGAGAGGTCCTCCACGTCTATGGTGAAGCTCTGGTTGAAGCTCTCGGATATGATATTTATCTTTCCGGAGGAATTCTTTCCCGCCGCGCAGATACAGTCGAGATCTATGGAGCCCGCAAGCACCTTTCCGTGGTTGTGGTCCGTATGGTTTCCGCAGACCTCTGTCCTTCCGGGGGAGGTAAAGAGCTTCACCTCACAGTCTCCGAAATTGTCCCTGTAGCCCGAAAGTACCTTCACGTATCTCTCCGTCTCGGCCTTCACGTCAGTCCCGTATATTCTCTCAAGGAGTTTTTTTCCGGCTTCGCTTTCTATGAAGCCTATGCTTTCTTTGATCCTCATAAGATATCCCTCCGAAGATTATATTCCTGATGATTATACCACAAAGCTCGTCCTTTGTGTATTTATTTAAGCTTCATCATGAGCTCCTGGCTCCTCTTTATGAAGTCGGTCATCCTCTCGGGGGAGAGATTTCCGTGAGACAGATATGCCAGATCATAGAGCTGCTTTACCATCATTTCAGAAAGCTCCGCCTCCTCCTCTGACATGAGCCTCTTTACCAGGTCGTTATTTCTGTTGAGCACCAAGGTCAGATCCTTTTCGGAGAGCTCCTCCGCGGGCATGCCGTACATGGCGTACATCTTCATCATCTCCTGCATGCGGCGTCCCTCCTCCGACATGGTCATCATCGCTGCGACCTCGGGGTTCTTAAGGCTCTCCACCTTCACGTTCAAGGAGTCGTTTGAAAGCACCTTCTTAAAGAGCCCGCAGAGCTTCTCATCCTTCTTCTCGGTCTCATCGTCCACAGAGGCATTCTCATCCTTGACAGCCTCTGTCAGATCCGAATCTATGCGGACGAAGCTTACGTTCTCGTTTTTCTCCTCCTCAAAGCCTATGAAGGGCGTGTCTATTATCTGATCAAGAATAAGAGCGTTGAGGCTCTCTTTTTTGAACATGTTTATATACTGGGCCTGCTCCTTCTCATCCGTCACGTAATATACGGTCTTCTTCTGCTGAGACTTTTCCTCCTTCGTCTCCCCTGACTCGGAGCCTTCAGCCTTTTCTTCGGTCTTTTCCTCTGCGGCCCCGGCGTTTTCCGCCTTATCCTCCGAAGGCTTTGCTTCCTCGGCCTTCTTATCCTCTCCGAGATACTCGGGAAGGGTGATATACTTTCCCTCCAGGTCCTTGAATATGATGGAGCCCTTCATCTTCTCCCCGAACTTCTCATCCCTTATGCAGCCGTACTTTATGAAGGGGCTTATGTCGTCCCAATACTTCTCATAGTTCTCTCTGTCCACCTTGAACATTCCGGAGAGCTTCTCCGCCACCTTCTTTGTGATATAGTCGGAGATCTTTCTTACAAATCCGTCGTTTTGGAGGGCTGAACGGGAGACGTTTAAGGGAAGGTCGGGGCAGTCTATGGTCCCCTTTAAGAGCATAAGATACTCGGGGATGACCTCCTTAATATTGTCCGCAATGAATACCTGCGTATTGTAGAGCTTTATGGTGCCCTCAAGGTTGTCGTACTTCGTGTTTACCTTGGGGAAATAGAGTATCCCCTTTAAGTTAAAGGGATAATCCATGTTGAGGTGGATCCAAAACAGAGGTTCCTTGTAATCGTGGAATACCTTGTGATAAAACTCTATATACTGCTCCTTTGTCACCTTGGAGGGGTTCTCATTCCAAAGGGGGTTCGTGTCGTTTACAGGCTTTTCGGCCTCCTGCGCACTGCTCTTGGAATCGTCCTTCTTTGCCTCCTCCTCGGCCTTCTTCGCCTTCTCAGCCTCCTCCTTCACATCGTGCAGGTATATCTCCACAGGCATGAAGCCGCAGTATTTGTCTATGACCTCATATGCCTTGTATCTGTTGCAAAATTCAAGGCTGTCCTCGTTCACGTAGAGCTTTACCGTGGTGCCGTGCCCATCCTTTTTGCCCTCGGACATGCTGTATTCCGTGCCTCCGTCAGACTCCCAGTGTACCGGGACGGAGCCCTCCTTGTAGGAGAGGCTGTCTATAGTCACCTTGTCCGCCACCATGAAGGCAGAGTAGAAGCCCAATCCGAAGTGTCCTATTATCTGATCCCCTGTAGCCTTGTCCTTATACTTTTTGAGGAAATCTGCCGCTCCGGAGAAGGCCACGCGGTTTATGTATTGGTCAACCTCCTCCGAGGTCATGCCTATTCCGTTGTCCTCCACGGTTATGGTCTTTTCGTCGGGATCCACATATACGTCTATCCTGTACTTTTCATCCTTGTTGCCGTACTCTCCGATCAGGGCGAGCTTTTTTAATTTCGTCACAGCGTCGCAGCCGTTGGAGATAAGCTCCCTGTAGAATATGTCATGGTCCTGATAAAGCCATTTCTTTATTATCGGAAAGATATTCTCACTGTCTATAGTGAGGCTTCCCTTTTTTTCACTGAAATCTTTTTCCGCCATTTCTATCACTCCTCTTTTCATAGATTCAACCGAAAATTGCCGAAAATACCGGCTGTCAGTCTTTAATTATAGAAAGACTCCCTTTTAATGTCAATAGCACTCTTATTAAAAGAGTGCTAACAAAAAATTAAACTTCTATGAATCGTTTTTTATTCGGGAAAAGCCTCGTCATAGAGGTCAAAGAAATTCATGACCTTACAGTCCTCTCCTTCCGAAAAGTCTATACTGTTCCAAAACCGCTCCCCGAACCTTATATTGTTCTCGTTCTTAAATTGGCTGTAGGTCTCCTGAAAGACCTTGTTGAGTATGGCCTTTTTCAGCTTATCCTTTCTCTCGAGGGTGGCCTGCTCGTCATAGTCGTCGGTACATTGGATGATGTAGTATTTCCCGTCCATCTCCACTATATTCGACACCTCTCCCTCCTCAAGGGAAAAGGCCGTCCTCTCGTAGATATTGTCCTCCTTGTCCCTCATGAGGGTAAGCTCTATGGTCTCATCCTCCGAGTAGCGCCTCGCCATGGTGGAGAAATCCTCACCGTCTATCTTGATCATTTTAAGGAGAGCCATAGCTTTTTTCTCCGAGACGGTCACTATCTGCCTCACGTGGATTATCTTTGCCTCGGAGTCGCTTATCTCAGCGTCTGCTGAGGATGTGAGAAGTTCCGCCATCTTGTTTGCCAGATAATAGTCGGTATAGACCCTGTTTACGTCCTCCATGTCGGCCCCGATATATTCAAGGTCTCCCTCTGTAAGGCCCTCCATATATCTCTCGGACAGCTGCCTTATCTCGTCTCTCTCGCTGCTTGACACTGTGACGCCTCTCTCCTCGGCCATCATGTTTATGAGCTTTATCTGCTCCATGAAGCTCTTTACGGAGCTTATGAGATACTTGTCAAAGGTCGTATCCCCGTCCACATTGATATCCCAGATGCTGTCGGTATAAACATTCTGATATCTGTTCCTCTCGTTCGCCACTATTATCATGGCCTGAGCCTCGGTATAGCCCTCCACCCGGGCCGTCTTGTTTTCAAGCTCTATGCCGCTGCAGCCCGAAAGGGACAAGGATAAGGAAAAGGCAAGTGACAAAGTCAAATGCCTCAAACCTCTTAAAAAGCTATGTCTTCTGTTTTTATTCCGGTTCTTTTTTTCTGTCATTAATAAGGTTTCCTCGGTACGCCTCTAATCAATAAAAAAGGTTGTGCATCACCACCGCCAGGATTATCCCCAGCACGGCCCCGGCAAAGACCTGCAGTGGCGTATGTCCCACGTATTCCTTGAGCTTTTCCTCAAGGACCTGTCCCTTCCACTCCAGAAGGTTTTCATGGAGTATACGATTCAATATCTTCGCCTGCTTGCCTGTCTCGCGCCTCACTCCGGTAGCGTCATACATGACTATAGCCGCCAGCGCAAAGGATATGGAAAACTGAAACGAGGATATTCCGTAGCTTATCAGAGCCTCTGTCGCAAGAGCGCAGACAAAGGCGGAATGGGAGCTCGGCATTCCTCCCGAGCCCACCAGCCTGTCGGGATGAAAGGTCTTATACACTCTGAAATCTATAAGTGTCTTCAAAAACTGCGCCACACACCAAGCCACCACAGCGCTTATCAGGGTCTGATTGGTTAATAATTCCTGCAAAATTGTCATTATACTCCCCTATCTTCTTCGGGTTAAAACGATGTAAGCCAAGTATAGAGCTCCTCGTACTTTCCTGCCGAGGTCCTCCACGAAAAGTCCTTTGCCATAGCTCTGTCTATTATCTTATTCCACTCTCTCTTTTTGTTGTAGTAGACATCCTTCGCATAATTTATAATGCCAAGCATCTCATGGGCATTGTAATTCGCGAAGGAAAAGCCCGTTCCGTTACCCTCAAACTCGTTGTAAGGCTCCACGGTATCCTTTAAGCCTCCGGTCTCTCTCACAATGGGTATGGTGCCGTATCTGAGAGCTATGAGCTGTGAAAGCCCGCAGGGCTCAAACAGCGAAGGCATCAGGTAGGCGTCGCAGCCGGCATAGATGTAGTGGGCCAGCTCGTCCGAATAATATATCTGAGCGGATACCCTGTCATGGTACTTCCAATCATAATGCCTGAACATGTTCTCGTACTTTTCGTCACCGGTTCCCAGGATCACAAACTGCAGATCTCCGCCGCAGATCTCCTCCATGACGCATTGGATAAGGTCTATCCCCTTCTGGTCGGTGAGCCTTGAAACTATGCCCACCATAAATTTGCCCTCGTCCTTGGGAAGCCCCAGCCTCTCCTGAAGAGCTGTCTTGTTCTTAACCTTAAGCTTTCTGAAATTGCGTGCATTGTAGTGATGAGGGATATATTTGTCCGTGTCGGGATCAAACTCCACGTAATCTATTCCGTTTACTATTCCCCTGAGATCTCCCGAGCGGGCCCTCAAAAGTCCGTCGAGGCCCTCACCGTAAAACGGAGTCTTTATCTCCTCCGCATAGGTGTCGGAGACCGTAGTCACAGCGTCGGCATAAACTATGCCGCCCTTTAACATGTTTCCGTTCTTGTAGGCCTCAAGCTTGTCGGGGGTGAAATAGTAATCCGGAAGCTCGGAAAGCCATTTGATGGTTTTTAAGTCCCAAACACCCTGGAACTTGAGGTTGTGTATGGTAAACACAGTCTTTATGTCCCTGTAGAAATCTCCCCCGTGATAGGAATCCTTCAAATATACAGGCACAAGCCCTGTCTGCCAGTCGTGACAATGTATGAGGTCAGGCTTAAAGCCTATGAGGGGCAGAGCGTTCAGGGCCGCCTTCTGGAAAAAACTGAATTTCTGAAGATCCCAAAGCCAATCCCCGTAGGGCGAGGGTCCGCCGAAATAGTATTCATTGTCTATAAAATAGAAGGTTATGCCCTCGTACTCCGTCTTAAGCACGCCGGCATATCTGCTCACCCCGAGATAATCCATGTAAAAATGTGTCACATACTCGAGCTTTGAGGCAAACTCCTGCTTCATGCACAGATACTTCGGAATAATGACTCTGCAGTCAAATTCCTTACGGTTGAAATTCTTGGGAAGGCTGCCCACAACGTCCGCCAGTCCCCCGGTCTTTATAAAAGGTACAGCCTCGCTTGCTATAAGTAGTATATTTTTCATTTTGTCCCCCTTTCGGCGGTTCCTTTCCCGCCTGCTACCCCCTAAAAAGTCTTTCTATAAGTATACCTTATCCTTCGCCGCTTTGGCAAGTTTCTTCATCTCCTCGGCGTTCTTAAGCACCGCATCCGTGACATCCGCTCCGCCCAAAAGCCTTGAGAGCTCATACAGGCTGTCCCTGTCACAGAGCTTTTCGATGTGAGTGACATTCCTGCCATCTTCCTCGCTCTTTTTTATGGCGAAATGCATATCTGCCATGGCAGCGATCTGGGGGAGATGAGTTATACATATGACCTGTCTCTTTCCCGATATAAGCGCAAGCTTCTCCGACACCTTCCAAGCCGTCCTTCCGCTTATGCCCGTATCTATCTCGTCAAATATCAAAGTAGGTATATCGTCCGTATCCGCCAGCACTGTCTTTATGGCAAGCATCACTCTTGAGAGCTCTCCCCCGGAGGCCACCTCGTTCAAGTTCTTTTCGGGCTCCCCCGGATTGAGGGCTATAACGAATACCGCCCTGTCCCGGCCGTTTGCGTCAGGTATCTCCTTCCGCTTAAAATCCATGCCCACGGAAACATAGTTAAAGCCCAGATCCTCGAGATGCTCGGATATCTTTTTGCACAGGAGGCGGGCCCCTTCTTTTCTTTTATCGCTCAGCTTATCCGATAAAGCCTGAAGCTCGGAAAATTTCTCCTCTCGGGCCTCCTCATACTTTCTTTTATTCTCATTGTAATCCCGAAGCTCGGAAAGCCTCTCCCGCTTCTCCTCGAGAGCCTTTAATATCCTTTCCTCAGTCCCTCCGTATTTAGCCTCCAAATTCCTCAAAAGGTCGAGTCTCTCTCCAATGGCGGCAAATTCCGCCTCGTCAAACTCTATCCGGTCCTCGTAGGCTGAAAGCTCTCTTTTCACATCGTTTACTATGCTCTCCGCGTCGAAAAGCTGATCCTTTATCGGGCTCAGGCCCGAATCGTAGCCGCAGGCCTCCTCTATACCTGCCAGGGCTCCGGATATACCCGAATCCTCCAAAAGCCCGTAGGCCTCACCTATGAGCCTTGCCACGTCCTTTCTGTGGGAGTAGCTGCGGTAGGTCTCCGAGAGCTCCGCCTCCTCCCCGGGCTTTATATCTGCGTTTTCAATCTGCTCCGTCTCAAACTCGAGAAAGTCCCTCTCCCTGATGAGGCTCTCCTCATCCATGTCAAAATCCGAGAGCTTTTTTGAGAGCTCGGTATATTCTCCCCATAGCCTTTTAAGCTCCGATTTGAGTTCTTCGATATCGTCCTTTATATATTCGTCCAATATCTCCATGTGTTTTTCCGGATCAAGGAGAGACTGGTGCTCATGCTGCCCGTGAATATCTATCAGCCGTGAGGTCACCTCCCTGAGCCTTGAGAGAGTTACTGTCTCGTCGTTTATCCTGCTCACGCTTCTCTGAGAGCTTATCCTTCTCGATATGATAACAAGCCCATCCTCGACATTGACCCCCATGGCCTCAAGTTCTTTCAATTTAATTTCGTTTTCAATAGAAAAAACAAGTTCAATATATGCTGATTCCGCCCCTGTCCTTATAATATCGCTTTTTGCCTTGGCTCCCAAAGCCAAGCTTATGGAGCCTATTATTATTGACTTTCCCGCTCCCGTCTCTCCGGTGAGTATGTTCAAGCCCTCCCCGAACTCCACCTCGGCGGATTTTATGAGTGCGAGATCCTTTACCGTAAGTCCGACAAGCATTTAGTTCTCCTTTTGTCCGTTGACTATATCCCTTATCCTCTCCATCACCGTGAGACAGTCATCCACAGTCCTTATGGCGAGCATTATAGTGTCGTCTCCCGCTATGGAGCCCACTATCTCCTTATAGTCCAGAGCGTCTATGGAGGCAGCCACGGCCATGGCCATTCCGGATACAGTCCTCACCACCAATATATTCTGGGCCATATCCATGGACACGAACCCGTCTCTCAGGATGTTTATGTACTTTTGAGTGTAGCCGGATTTATCCTGAAGTATCTTGTAGCACTGCCTTCCGTTCTGATTCGTCACCTTCGTGAGCTTCAATTCCCTTATGTCTCTGGAAACCGTAGCCTGAGTGACGTTATATCCCTCTGTATTTAGAAGCTCCGCAAGTTCCTCCTGAGTTTCCACATCGTATCTTCCGATGAGCTCCACGATCTTTGCGTGTCTTCCTACTTTCATAAGATATCTCCTTTCAGGTATCTTTTTATACAAAATTCATTTTGTCTCTCAGAGTCTCCAAAAAAGATTCCTCCTTGAGCTTTACGAGCCTGGTCATGTATTTTGACCTTGATACGTGTATCTCGTCTCCGAAGTCCAAGAAAAAGACACTGTCGCCGTCGCAGGCCGCAAGCTGCTTTTCAGATTCCGGCTTTATTATTATCTTGTCCTCCGGTGAAAGCACGAGGCTCCTTCCGTTTATGGCATGGGAGCATATTGGAGTCATTATCATGAGCTTTGCCTTAGGCTCCGCAATGGGTCCTCCCGCCGACAGGCTGTAGGCTGTAGAGCCTGTAGGTGTGGCGATTATAAGGCCGTCGGCGCTGTAGGAATTCAAGAACACGCCGTTTACGTACACCGAAAAATGCAGGGTCCTTATTGAATCGTGTCTCGTTAGAAGAACCTCGTTTAAGGCCACGTCCTTGTAGACCCGCTTCCCTTCCTTATAGATGGAAGCCTTCAGCATCATCCTCTCCTCTATGCTGTAGTCTCCCTCCACAAGCCTCCTTAAGGCATGGCTTATATCCTCCTCCTTTGTGAGCTGAGTGAGGTAACCCATGTGGCCCCTGTTTATACCTATTATCGGTATCCCTGTCTTCACTGTGGACCTTGCAGCCTGTATCAGCGTTCCGTCCCCGCCTATGGTTATTATGCAGTCCGTCCCCTCGGGGATGTCGTAGCTCTCCCTCCTCGGCCCGTCCCATACCGTGCATTCCACCTCGTCTCCATAGGAATCCAGGATCCTCACTATATAGTCCTTGGTCCCGGGGGCAGGTGCCTTATCCATGTTGACTATTATAAAAAACTTTCTCATTTAAGCTCTCCGTGGGCGCTTTCCACTATACTCAAGGGATCGATTGCAGCCTCGCCTTCGCCCGCGTCTCCATCTTCATTCTTTTTCTCTATGTATATAAGATACTCAATATTCCCCTCAGGCCCCTTTATGGGTGAGTAGGTGAGTCCCAAAACCTTAAACCCTGTGTCGGCGCACAGGGCTATGATCCTCTCTATCACCTCAAGGTGGACAGCCTTGTCCCTAACCACTCCGTGTTTTCCCACCTGCTCTCTGCCGGCCTCAAACTGAGGCTTTATGAGGCATACCATCCGCGCCCCGTCGGAAAGGAGAAGCCTTACCGGGGGCAACACCTTGTCCAGAGATATGAAGGAGACATCCACCGAGGCAAATTCAATATCCTCTCCGATATCCTCCCTCGTGACGTATCGTATATTCGTCTTTTCCATGCAGATGACTCTATCGTCGTTTCTCAGCTTCCAATCGAGCTGTCCGTGGCCTACGTCCACAGCATAGACCTTTCTCGCCCCGTTTTGAAGCATGCAGTCCGTAAACCCCCCGGTGGAGGCGCCTATGTCCATGCATACGAGTCCCCCAAGCTCCGGGCCGAAGGTCTTTATCGCCTTCTCAAGCTTAAGGCCTCCCCTGCTGACATAGGGAAGCACGCTTCCCCTGACCTCTATCAGGGAGTCCTCCTTAAAAAGAGAGCCGGCCTTGTCCTCCTTCTGACCCTCCACGTAAACCACGCCGCTCATTATAAGAGTTTTCGCCTTCTCTCTGCTTTGGGCAAGGCCCCTCTCGGTCAAAAGTATATCAAGCCTCTTCTTCATCTTGTCTCTCCGAAACCTTTTTTATTATGCCTTCCTCCTCCATCCTCAAAATGACGGAGTCCGAATCTATCTTCAATATGCTCCTCAGAGCTGTCACGTCACCGTGCTCCACATAAGCGTCGGGAATGGTGATGTTTAAGACTTTTACTTCGGGGTGGGAGCTGTGAATATAGCTGCAGATGCAGATCCCTATGCCGCCCCTCTCAACATTTTCCTCCAAGGTCACTATCACCTTGTGGCTTCGGCAGAGTCTGTCGATAAGCTCCGTGTCCAAGGGCTTTGCAAACCTTCCGTTGGCAAGGCTTATGTCGTATCCCCTCTCCTTAAGCTTTTCCCTTATATGCTCCGCCGTGCTCACCATGGAGCCCAGGGCAAACAGGGCTATGTCCCTTCCCTCGTGTATCAGTTCTCCCCTACCTCTCTCCACGTTGTCCTCAAACTCCGAAAGTCCTGTATACGCCTCGCCTCTCGGATATCTGACAGCCACAGGCCCCTGCTGCTCAAAGGCCCACTCAAGCATATCCTCAAGCTCACGGCTGTTCTTAGGGGCAAGCACCGTCATGTTCGGTATCAGTGAAAGATATGACAGGTCAAATATCCCCTGATGGGTCTCACCGTCAGCCCCCACAAGGCCCGCTCTGTCCACCGCAAACACCACCGGAAGGTTTTGAAGACAGACGTCATGGACTATCTGGTCAAAGCCCCTCTGCAAAAATGAGGAGTACACAGCCACCACAGGCCTTAGGCCTGCCGCCGCCATTCCGGCCGCACAGGTCACCGCATGTTCCTCCGCAATGCCCACGTCAAAGAATCTGTCGGGGAAGTGCTTTTTGAATTCCGACAGCCCCGTGCCGTCAGGCATTGCCGCGGTTATGGCAACTATATTCCGATTTTTCTTCGCCAGCCGGCAGAGCTTTTTGGAGAATACCTCCGTATAGCTCTCCCCGGGCTTCGGGCCTTTTCTCTTTCCCGTCTTTATGTCGAAGGGCTCCACGCCGTGGAACTTCTCGGGATGCTCCTCAGCAGGCTTATAGCCCTTTCCCTTTTTCGTAAGCACATGTATGAGGACGGCGTGATCAAGCTTGGCCGCGTCCTCCACCGCCCGCTTTACCGCAAATATATCGTGTCCGTCAACAGGCCCCAGATAGGTTATCCCCATGTTCTCAAAGAGCATACCCGGGATTATCAGCTGCTTTATGCCGTTTTTCATGCGCTTTACCCGGTCCGCCAGGCGATCTCCCACGGCGGGCACGGAGCGCAGAGACTGCTCTATGCTTTTTTTGAGCTCATTGTAGCCCTTGCCGGTCCTCAGACCGTTCAGGTAATTGGACATGCCACCAACATTTTCCGATATGGACATGTTGTTGTCGTTGAGTATTATTATGAAATTCTTTTTGATGTGGGAGGCGTTGTTCAAAGCCTCGTAGGCCATGCCGCCCGTGAGGGCTCCGTCGCCTATCACCGACACTACCTTGTAGTTTTCGCCTCTCAGGTCTCTTCCCAGAGCTATTCCAAGCCCCGCCGATATGGAGGTGGAGGAGTGGCCTGTGTCGAAGCTGTCATAGGGGCTCTCCGTCACCTTGGGGAAACCGCTGATACCCCCGAGCTGCCTCAGCCCGTCAAAGCCCTCTCTGCGCCCTGAGAGTATCTTGTGGGTGTAGGACTGGTGTCCCACATCCCATATTATCTTGTCCTTATGCATATCCAAGGCGAGATAGAGAGCTATGGTCAGCTCCACGACGCCCAAATTGGACGCGAGGTGTCCTCCCGTCCTGCAGGTCTTTTGTATTATGAATTTTCTTATCTCCCGAGCCAAAAGCTCCAGTTCTCTCTTTGACAGCTTTTTCAGGTCAGCGGGAGAATTTATCTTTTCAAGGATCATTTCATCATCCGCCTCAGCTTTTTCTGCTTATGAGGAAATCACAAAGCTCCACCAAAAAAGGATAGTCTCCTATGCTCTCTATGAGCTTTCTCGCCTCCCCTGTGAGCCTTTCCACCTCGGCCTCGGAGGCCTTCAGGCCCCTGTATCTTACGTAGGTGTACTTTTGGTTTCTCTCATCGGAATGCACCGGCTTTCCCAACTCTTTTTCATCTGATATCTCGTCAAGTATATCGTCTCTTATCTGAAAGGCCATGCCCAGCATTCCGGCTGCCTGTTCAAGTATCTTCACCGTCTCATCAGAGGCTCCCGCAAGCACCGCCCCTATCATAAAGGAGGCCTCAAGAAGAGCTCCCGTCTTAAGCCTGTATATAAAGTCCAGATCCGCCTCGCTCACTTCTTTCCCGGTGAGCTCCACGTCCACGGTCTGCCCTCCTATCATGCCGTAGATGCCGGTCTTTTGCGCAAGGATATGGGCGGCTCTTATGACGGAGGCGAGCCTTCCCGCATCGTCAGGCTTCACCCTCTCTGCGGCTTTGAGAGCCGTCTCGAAGGCATAGATCATAAGGCCGTCCCCGGCGAGAGTGCCCATGTCCTCCCCGAACTTTGCCCAGGTGGAAGGGATCCCGCGCCTTAAGCTGTCGTTATCCATACAGGGGAGATCGTCATGCACCAGAGACGAGGAGTGTATCATCTCTATGGCCGCAACAAAGGGCAGAAGGAGCCCCTCGTCGTAGGAGCCGAGCTCTCTTATCTCATCAAGGCTCTTTCCCCGGACGCTCTCTCCCATGCAAAGGATATAGGCCGACTGCATAAGAAGGGGCCTTATCCTTTTCCCCCCGTTTAAGACGCTGTAATTTACGGCCTTGAAAATCGTGCTCTGCTTTCCTTCCTCCTCGGGGAGAAAGCTCTCCACAGCTCTGTTTATATACTCTATCCTCTCATTGAGCTCGGATCTGAAATCTCCTGTCTTCATAGTTATCCTCCAAAAAGCTTCTATTCCTCGGCGTCAGAGGCCTCGTCATTTATGACCTTAAGCTTTTTCTCCACTCTCTCTATACTCTCGTTCAAGTGCTTCACAAGCCCGATCCCCTTCTCATAGAGGGCAAAGCTCTTTTCGAGAGGGCAGTCCTCCTCTTCCATCTGCGCTATTACATCATCGAGCTCCTTAAAGCTCTCCTCTATACCCGGTTTCTTCCTGTTTGTCTGAGCCATGATATGATCATCCTTCCTTTACCCTTTGAATCGAGAGCTTCTTTGCGCTCTCCACCAAAGACTCTATCACTCCGTCCTTCACGTAGGTCCTTATCCTGTCCCCCTTTGACACGTCCTTCACGGAGCTTACAGGCCTTTTCTCCCCGCTCTCTATATAGCCGTAGCCCCCTGTTATCCTCGTGAGGGGAGACAAAAGCTCCAGCTGCTTTGAGGAAAACAAAAGCCTGTTCCGGTCCTCCGAAAGCCGTCTCTCCATTATCTGAGCCATATAGGCTCTGCGGGAATCAAGCCCCGCTCTCTCCTTGGATACTCTTGCGGACAAGAGGAGCAAAAGCCGCCTTCTCGCATCCTCTGTGCGTCGTTTTTTTTCTTCGATCCTCTTGAGAGGGCTTTTTGCCGAAAGATACAGTGCCCTCTGTGAAAGCTCGGCCTTCAGCCTGTCAAGCTTTGAGTTCATGCACCTCTTTAATTCCGACTCAAGCGCCGACAGCTCTTCCGAGAACGCGCTGTACTCAAACACCGCAAGCTCCGCCGCTGCCGATGGAGTGGGAGCTCTCATATCTGCGACAAAGTCTGTGATGGTGGTGTCCGTCTCATGGCCCACGGCGGATATTACAGGCGTGTCCGCCTCAAACACCGCTCTCGCCACCTCCTCCTCGTTAAAGGCCCACAGATCTTCTATGGAGCCTCCTCCTCTTCCCACTATGAGAAGGTCAAGGCCCATGGCGTCAAGCTTCCTTATACCCCTGACTATGCTGTCTTTGGCGTCCCTTCCTTGGACGAGCGCGGGATATAGGTACAGCTGTACATAAGGATTCCTTCTCGCCGCGATGTTTTGTATGTCCCTTATTGCGGCTCCTGTTTCCGAGGTGACGATGCCTATCCTAAGAGCATACTTCGGTATGGGCTTTTTATAGATGTCATCGAACATGCCCATCTCAAGGAGCTCCTTTTTGAGCTTCTCGAAGCGCTCGTAAAGCTCGCCTCTTCCGGAGAGCTTTATCTCCCTCGCATAGAGCTGATAGGTCCCGGTCTTTTCATATACCGTGATCTGCCCTCTGACCTCAACACTCTGTCCCTCCCTCATGACAAAGGTAAGCCCCTCTCTCCTTGAGGCAAACATCACAGCGTTTATAGCGGCATTCTCATCCTTGAGGGTGAAATATATGTGTCCGCTGCCGTGATATTTAAGGTTGCTGACCTCTCCCTTTATACATATGTTCGAGAGAGCATAGTCTCTCATAAACAGCTTTTTTATGTATGAGTTTATCTCTGTGACAGTGTAAACCGCAGCCATATCCGAATCTGCTTCTCCTTATAAACGGTATAAACAGCATTAAAAGAGTTTCCCTATTCGGAAAACTCCTCCGGATCCACATCTATAAGCCGCGCCAATATCCCGTTTATAAATGAGGGCGCGTCGTCGTCGCCATATTCCTTGCCCAGCTCCACCGCCTCGTTGATGGCCACCTTCACAGGGACGGCCTCGTCATATTTCATCTCGTAGAGGGCCAAGCGTATGAGGTTCAACTCCGCCTTTCCCATCCTCGAGGTCTTCCAGCCCTTCGCCACATTGTTGATGGCGGCGTCAAGCTCGGTCCTCTTTGAATCCACGGCCAATACCCTCTCAAGTATCTCCTCCCTCTCCTCGGGGCTGAGCTCCATGTCTACAGTGACATCCATATAATTGTTGAGGGCCTCCCTCTTATCCTCCTCGTCGTGGAATTCCGCTCCGAAGAGCATCTTGAAGGTCTGTTCTCTAAGTTCGTGTCTGCTTATACTCATATCCTTACCTGTTCACGTTAGTATTTACCCCTGCAATGTTGACGTTTACGTCCGTCACATGGAGCCCTGTCATATTCTCGATAGTGGTCTTCACCTTTTCCTGCACGTTCTCGCAAACCTCGGGAATGCTGTATCCGTAAGCCACGTTAAGAGAGAGGGCACAGCTTACTTCCTCCCCCAAAAGCTCGATCTTCACACCCTTCTGAAGGTTCTTCATTCCCAGCTTCCTCACAAGCTCGTGAGTGATGTTTCCGGCCATGGAATCCACTCCCTCCACCTCTGTGGCTGCAAGGGCCGCAATGACAGCTATAACGTCGTCGGCTATCTTTATCTGCCCGAGAGTTCCGTTCTCACACAGAACGAGCCCCTCGTTCTTCTCTGTATCAGCCATAACTTACCTCCTGAATATTTAATAAATATACATAATTTTATTAATTATAACATTTCCCGGATTTATAGTAAAGGCGCGCCGCTTCTAAACTGTTATAAGGTCTTTCAGTTTCTCGAAGGCGGCCTCCTTGATGCCGCTGATATTCATTATCTCCTCTATGCTCATAAATCCTCCGTAATCCTCTCTGTAGGAGATTATGCTCTCGGCCTTGGCCTCACCTATGCCCGGAAGCTCCATGAGCTCGTCTCTGTCCGCGGTGTTTATGTTTACAAGTCCGTCGTCTTCCCTCTCCACCTCCACCACATAGGCTGCGGGGGCGTTCTCAGGCTCTCCCTCCCCGTCCTCCGGAACATATATCCTTATGCCCTCCGTCCTGAGACTGTCGAGACTCTTTCTGAGCTCCTTAAGCTCTGCCCTCAGTTCCTCAAGCTCTCCGCTCTCCAAGCTTTCCTTTTCTTCAGCCGGCTGCTCCCCCTCGGAAAACTCAGTTGATGTGTCCGCATCCTTACTCAAAAGCACAGCCCCGTCATGCCTGTTAAACACAACGTAACACAGGGCGGAAAGGACAAAGCAAATCGCGACTATGACGATCTTTATTCTGTTCATCTGTCTCCCTCTCTGATGAGGGCATCATTTTTGTCAATTAAATAATATTAGATTAAAGGGATTTGTTCAATAGACGAGAGTATTAAGTTTTTATAAACCGGCTTTTTCATATATATCATATCCCTGAGAAGCACTCCCCCGTCATATATGGGCTTTGAATAATTCTCTGTAAAGAAATCCTTTATCACATGAGAGCGCGAAAAGCCGCAGTTTTCATAAAACGGCACGGTAGCCGGGCTGTCTCCGGTGCCCACAAGTAGGGTTAGGGGATGCTTTTCCCGGCTCTCTCCCGAATACCGGGCGCTTACAAAGTCTATGAGATATCTGCCGTAGCCCTTCCCCCGCTCATCGGGGTCCACCGCAAGATTTTTTATCTCTAAAACATCCGGAGCCTCCCTTGTGACAACGATCTCCCCCAGGGCTTTGCCCCCAGAAAAAAGCACATACATATCCCCTCTGTCAAGGTATTTGTCCAACATGTGCTCCTCCTCATCCGCCATGAGAAGAAGGGGAAGGAGGCCTTTTTTGTCCCTCTCTATCTTTTCCACCC
>CALWLK010000076.1 GCA_944381505.1 uncultured Lachnospiraceae bacterium | reverse complement strand
AGAGGGATGAAAAGAGAGAGGAGAGAGCTATGGAGAGAGAGAGACACTTTTTCACCTCCGAGAGCGTCACGGAGGGACATCCGGACAAGATGTGCGACAGGATAAGCGACGCTATATTGGACGCCCTTTTGGAGAAGGACCCAATGAGCAGGGTGGCATGCGAGACAGCCTGCACCACAGGCCTTGTGCTGGTTATGGGAGAGATAACCACGAGCGCCTATGTGGACATACAGAGGATAGTCAGGGAGACCGTAAGAGAGATAGGCTATGACAGAGCCAAGTACGGCTTTGACTGCGACACCTGCGGAGTCATAACCGCAATAGACGAGCAGTCCCCTGATATAGCCATGGGAGTTGACAAGTGCCTTGAGGCCAAGGAAAACGGGATGAGCGAGGATGAACTCGACTCGATAGGAGCGGGGGATCAGGGAATGATGTTCGGCTACGCCACTGACGAGACTCCGGAGCTGATGCCTTATCCCATAACCCTCGCCCATAAGCTCACGAGGAGGCTTGCGGAGGTGAGAAAGGACGGCACCTTAAAGTATTTAAGGCCCGACGGAAAGAGCCAGGTGACTGTGGAGTACGACGAGGCGGGAAAGCCTGCGAGGGTGGAGACCGTCGTTGTGTCGGCCCAGCACAACGAGAGCGTGAGCCACGAGGAGATAGAGAGGGATATAAAGAAGTACGTCATAGAGGCGGTCATACCCTCGGACATGATGGATGAGGACACAAAGATATTTGTGAACCCCACGGGAAGGTTCGTGGTGGGCGGCCCTCAGGGAGATTCAGGGCTCACCGGAAGAAAGATAATAGTGGACACCTACGGTGGGATGGCCCGCCACGGAGGCGGAGCCTTCTCGGGAAAGGATCCCACAAAGGTGGACAGGACAGCAGCCTACGCCGCGAGATACGCCGCTAAGAACATAGTGGCGGCAGGGCTTGCCAAGAGGTGCGAGATACAGCTGAGCTATGCCATAGGAGTGGCTCATCCCACCTCCGTTATGGTGGACACCTTCGATACCGGAAAGGTATCGGAGGAGGAACTCACAAGGGCTGTGAGAGAGGTCTTCGACTTAAGGCCTGCCGGCATGATAAAGATGCTTGATCTCAGAAGGCCCATCTATAAGCAGACAGCGGCCTACGGACATTTCGGAAGAGACGATATCTCCCTCCCCTGGGAGGCTACAGACAAGACCGAGGAACTCAAAAAGGCCCTTGGCCTGTGATCGATGAAAGGGGGACCTAAGGATATGAAGAAGATAATCCTTACAGGGGGAGGAACGGCGGGACACGTCACCCCGAATCTGGCGCTGATACCGGAGCTTAGAGAGAGAGGCTACGAGATCCTCTACATAGGCTCTTACAAGGGTATAGAGAGAGAGCTTATCGAGAAGGCGGGGATAGATTACAGGGCCATATCCTCCGGAAAATTGAGGAGATACTTTGACTTAAAAAACTTTACGGATCCCTTCAGAGTCCTCAGAGGATATATGCAGTCGAGAAGCATAATAAAGAAATTTGCGCCTGACGTAATCTTTTCCAAGGGGGGCTTCGTGGCTGTTCCGGTTACTCTTGCGGCAAAACACTACAAGGTGCCTGTCATATCCCACGAGTCCGACATGACCCCGGGGCTTGCAAACAAGCTGTCCATGCCTTCCGCCACAAAGATATGCTGCAACTTCCCGGAGACACTCAAGTATCTTCCCAAGGACAAGGCTGTGCTCACAGGCTCCCCCATAAGAAGGGAGATACTCTCGGGCTCAAGGGAGGAGGGCCTTCGATATACAGGGCTCACAGGGCAAAAGCCCGTTCTCCTTATAATAGGCGGAAGCCTGGGCTCGGTGAAGGTAAACGAGGCTATGAGGAGCATACTTGACAGGCTTTTGGAGAGATTTGACGTCATACATATCTGCGGCAAGGGAAACCTTGATGAGAGCCTTGAGGCAAAGAAGGGTTATGTGCAGTATGAGTATGTGGACAAGCCGTTGAAGGACCTTTTTGCCGCGGCGGATCTCATGGTGTCGAGAGCCGGGGCCAATGCCATCTGCGAGATACTTGCTCTGAAGAAGCCGAATCTTCTGATACCCCTCTCCGCGAAGGCCAGCAGAGGAGACCAGATATTAAACGCCCGCTCCTTTGAAAGACAGGGCTTCTCCATGGTCATGGAGGAGGAAGACATCACTGATGAAAGCCTCGTGAGGGCCATAGATGAGCTGTGGAGGGATAGGGAAAAGTATATTGAGAACATGAAGAACTCAAGTCAGTCCGACGGAGTAAAGGCGGTGATAGAGCTCATAGAGAAGACAGCCTCCGAAAAATAGAATACTGAAAAGCTCCCCGACCGACGGCCTTGCCTGCGTGCAGGACCGAGAGACGGGGAGCATTTTTTCTTTTTTGTCGGAAAGCTAAGGTCTATAAGAGCCTGCATATCTCCCGGCAACAGCGGTGGAGAGCTTTATGGAGTTTTCTATGGCCTTTTTCTCAAAGGTCTCATAGTCTGTATTGGAGGAGTCGTCAGCACTGTCTGATATCGCCCTTATTATGAGGAAGGGAACCTTGTTGACATGGCATACGTGGGCTATGGCGCCCCCCTCCATCTCACAGCAGAGAGCGTCGAACTCACTCTTAAGGAAGTCCTTTTTTTCTTTGGAATTCACGAACATGTCTCCTGTGACAACTCTGCCGCAAAGGAGCTTAAGGTCCGGAAGGACCTCGGAGGCGGTCTCCGACACTGCCTTTAAAAGCCCCCTGTCCGCCTCAAAGGAGAAGACCTCCATCTGAGGGATCTGCCCTTTTCTGTAGCCGAAGGCGGTGGCGTCCACATCGTACTCGACGGCGTCTGTGGAGAGCACTATATCCCCTATACTGAGGCGGGGATCGAGGGAGCCCGCTATGCCGGTGTTGATTATCGCCTCAGGCTTAAACCGGTCTATTATCATCTGGGTACACATAGCCGCATTGACCTTGCCTATGCCGGCGTCTGTGACGCCTATATCTCTTCCCGAAAGCTTCCCCGTGTACACCACATGTCCCGCATGCTCGCTATGAACAGGGCACTCAAGCCTTGCCGCGATGCCCTCTATCTCTTCTCTCATTGCTCCTATAAAAAAAAGCATATATACCTCCGAAAATTTCGATGATCATTTTTATATACCGGGAAATGATACCACAAGGAAAGCCTTCCTTCAATCCCAAAATGCGCCTTAAACCGGTTGATAAAAGCCTCGGTGCTAATGTATAATATGCTTAAGTATGCAATCAAAGCAAAAACATTTTCCGGGAGGTATTAAGATGAACAAAACAGACACAAGATCCGTCAATGCCATAAGAGTTCTTTCGGCTGACATGATCCAGAAGGCAAAATCGGGACACCCGGGACTTCCCTTGGGCTCGGCCGCCATGGCCTATGAGCTCTGGGCTCGCCATATGTCCCACAACCCCAAGGACCCCAAGTGGATCAACAGAGACAGATTCATTCTCTCAGGAGGACATGGATCCGCCCTTCTGTACTCGCTTTTGTATCTTTTTGACTACGGTCTGCAGCTTGAGGACATAAAGAACTTCCGCCAGCTTGACAGCCTTACTCCGGGACATCCCGAGTACGGACACACCGTAGGAGTGGAGGCTACCACAGGACCCCTCGGAGCGGGAATGGCCATGGCTGTGGGAATGGCTATGGCGGAGGCTCATCTCGCCGCCGAATTCAACAAGGACGGATATAATGTCATAGACCACTACACCTTCGTTCTGGGCGGAGACGGGTGCTTGGAGGAGGGCATCAACTATGAGGCCTTCTCCACCGCAGGTACTCTCGGGCTCTCAAAGCTCATTGTACTTTATGATAGTAATAAGATTTCAATCGAAGGAAATACTGATATTGCATTTACAGAGAACGTAACCGAAAGAATGAAAGCGATGGGCTTCCAAACTCTGGACGTTGCGGACGGAAACGACCTTGAGGCCATAGGCAGGGCCATAGAGGAGGCCAAGGCCGAGAAGACAAAACCCTCCTTCATCACAGTGCACACCACCATAGGCTACGGCTCTCCCAAGGCAGGGACCGCAAGCGTTCATGGAGAGCCTCTCGGAGAAGAAAACATAGCCATAATGAAGAAGAACCTTGAGTGGGACAGCGAGGAGCCCTTCTTTGTTCCCGAGGACGTCTATGAGAACTACAAAAATATAGTCGCAGGCTTGGCAAAGCCCGAGGAGGAGTGGAAAGTCCTCTTTAAGGAATACTGCGAAAAATTCCCCGAGATGAAGGCAAAATGGGACGCATACTTCTCTGAGGATGCAACAAAACTCTGGGAGGACGAGGACTACTGGAGGTTTGAGGATAAGCCCCAGGCCACCAGAAACGTCTCGGGAGATATCATCAACAAGCTAAAGGACAGATTTGAAAATATCATAGGAGGCTCCGCTGACCTTGCACCCTCCAACAAGACCAACATGAAGGACGCCGGAGATTTCTCGAGGGACAACTACAGCGGCAGGAACCTCCACTTCGGAATCAGGGAGCTTGCCATGACGGCTGAGACCAACGGAATGCTCCTCCACGGGGGACTCAGGGTCTACTGCGCTACCTTCTTCGTATTCAGCGATTATATGAAGCCCATGATAAGACTTGCCTCTCTCATGAAGCTTCCTGCAATATATGTGCTTACCCATGACAGCATAGGCGTGGGAGAGGACGGCCCCACTCATGAGCCCATAGAGCAGGCGGCACAGCTGAGGGCAACGCCCATGGTGCATCTCTGGAGGCCTGCGGATTACACCGAGACCGCCACCGCATGGTACAGTGCCCTTAACTCCGATGGACATCCCACGGCTATTGCCCTCACAAGGCAAAACCTTCCTCAGCTCAAGAACGCCTGCAAGGAGGGAGCTTTGAAGGGCGGCTACGTGATAGAGGATTCCGAGAAGGAGACCCCCGACGTGATACTCATAGCCACAGGTTCGGAGGTGAGCCTTGCTATAGACGCGAGAGCGGAGCTCAAGAAGGAGGGCGTGGACGCGAGAGTTGTATCTATGCCCTGTGTGGACGTGTTCGAGGAGCAGAGCGAGGAGTATAAGGAGTCGGTACTTCCCAAGAGTGTGAGAAAGAGAGTGGCGGTGGAGGCCCTCTCGGATTTCGGTTGGGGAAAATATACAGGACTTGACGGAGCTGTGGTAAGCATGCACGGCTTCGGAGCATCGGCTCCCGCAGACAAGCTCTTTAAGAAGTTCGGCTTCACTGTAGAGAATGTTGTAAACGCTGTAAAGAGCATTATGTAAAGCCTTGGGAAGGATACCTGAAAAAGGCTTAAAGAATATTAAGAAAAGGTGATTAAGATGAAAAAAGTAAACCTCAACTACTCAAAGCTCACAGGCTTTGTGAGCGAGGAGGAGATAAACAATTTCAAGGCTCAGACAGAGACCGCAAGAGACATACTCGTGGAAAAGAAGGGGGCTGGAAATGATTTTCTGGGGTGGATAGACCTGCCCGTGAACTATGACAGGGAGGAGTTTGCAAGGATAAAGGAGGCGGCTGAAAAGATCCGATCCGACTCCGAAGTCCTTGTGGTAGTGGGAATAGGAGGATCCTATCTGGGAGCGAGAGCCGCCATAGAGTTTCTCACAAACTCCTTCTACAATACTCTCTCCCGGGAGGACAGGAAGTATCCTCAGATCTTCTATGCCGGAAATTCCATAAGCTCAAAGTACTTAAATGATCTCTTAAAGGTCATTGGAGACAGGGATTTCTCCATAAATATAATATCCAAGTCGGGAACCACCACGGAGCCCGCCATAGCCTTCAGGGTGCTCAAGGAAAAGCTCGTTGAGAAGTACGGCGAGAAGGAGGCGGCAAAGCGGATATACGCCACCACCGACAAGGCCCGCGGAGCCCTGAAGAAGCTTGCAGACGAGGAGGGATATGAGGAGTTCGTAGTGCCTGACGACGTGGGAGGAAGGTACTCGGTGCTCACAGCGGTGGGACTTTTGCCCATAGCCGCCGCAGGCTGCGATATAGATAAGCTCATGGAGGGAGCAGCCTCCATGAGAGAGCTCTGCCTCAACAATAAGTACGAGGAGAACGACGCCCTTCTCTACGCCGCCATCAGGAACATGCTCCACAGAAAAGGTAAGATGATAGAGATAACCGCCAACTACGAGCCGAGCCTTCACTATGTTTCCGAGTGGTGGAAGCAGCTCTACGGAGAGTCCGAGGGCAAGGACAAGAGGGGCATATTCCCCGCGTCTGTAGACCTTACCACCGACCTTCACTCCATGGGACAGTTCATTCAGGACGGCTCCCGCATACTGATGGAGACGGTGCTCAATGTGGAGGAGAGCCCTGAGACCATAGTCCTCAAGGAGGAGAAGGTGGATACCGACGGCATGAACTACTTAAAGGGAAAGACCGTGGACTTCGTAAACAAGTCCGCCATGAACGGAACGGTCCTCGCCCACACCGACGGACAGGTTCCCAACATGATAATAAATATCCCCGAGCAGGACGAATACTATCTGGGACAGCTCTTCTACTTCTATGAGTTTGCCTGCGGAGTGAGCGGCTATATCTTGGGAGTCAATCCCTTCAACCAGCCCGGAGTGGAGAGTTACAAGAAAAACATGTTCGCTCTTCTGGGAAAGCCCGGCTATGAGGAGCTCTCGGAGGAGCTCAAAAAGAGACTTTAAAACAATTCCTTGTAGCAAAGGCTCATTTGATGTATAATTAGTACTCGTTAAATTTAAGGGCACCGGGCGGCAAAGCTCGGCGCCCGAATAAAAAGAGAGACGCAAAATCAGGAGGTAGACTATATGTCAAGACTTGTTCCGGCAAAGGAGATGCTCGATAAGGCCCTCAAGGGCAAATATGCTATCGGACATTTCAACATCAACAACCTCGAGTGGACAAAGGCAGTGCTCACAGAGGCTCAGGAATTAAACACAGCTGTCATCCTCGGAGTTTCAGAGGGAGCGGGAAAATATATGTGCGGCTTCAACACTGTAGCCGCTATGGTGAACACTATGATGGAGACTCTCGATATCACGGTGCCTGTGGCCCTTCACCTTGACCACGGCTCATACGAGGGATGCCTTAAGTGTATAGAGGCGGGATTCTCCTCCATCATGTTCGACGGATCTCACCTTCCCATAGATGAAAATATAGAGAAGACCAAGGAGCTCGTAAAGCTCGCCCATGACCACGGAATGTCCATAGAGGCGGAGGTCGGAGCCATAGGAGGCGAGGAGGACGGAATAGTAGGAGCAGGGGAGTGCGCGGATCCCGAGGAGTGCGCAAGGATAGCTTCACTGGGCGTGGATTTCCTTGCGGCAGGTATAGGAAATATCCACGGAGTATATCCCCCCGAGTGGAAGGGGCTTTCTTTTGAGACTCTCGCGGCCGTAAAGGAAAAGATAGGAGACCTTCCCCTTGTGCTTCACGGAGGCACGGGAATACCCACCGACCAGATAAAGAAGGCCATATCTCTGGGCGTGTCAAAGATAAACGTAAACACAGAGTGCCAGCTCGCCTTTGCTGCAGCCACAAGAAAGTACATAGAGGCCGGAAAGGACAAGGAGGGCAAGGGCTTTGACCCTCGTAAGCTCCTTAAGCCCGGAACAGAGGCTATAATGGAGACAGTCAAGGAGAAGTGCGAGATATTCGGAAGCATAGGCTCCGCGAAATAGCTTTAAGATATGATGGAAAAATGCGGACATCATACACGCGGCTTATAATAAAGGCGTGTATGATGTTCAGCTTGTTTAAAGAAACAGATATTTGAAAGGATCAAAACATGCCCGTAAAGAACATGATCGACGAGATATTCGGCTGCGACGTCTTCTCCCGCAAGGTGATGAGGGACAGACTTCCCGCCGACGTGTACAAGAAGCTTATAAAGACCATAGAGGACGGCACCGAGCTGAAGCCCGAGATAGCGGACATAGTTGCGGAGGCCATGAAGAATTGGGCCATAGAGCACGGAGCCACCCATTTCACCCACTGGTTTCAGCCCCTTACGGGAGTTACCGCGGAGAAGCATGACTCCTTCATATCGGGAGTTGACGAGGAGGGCAGAGCCATACTCAAGTTCTCCGGAAAGGAGCTCATAAAGGGAGAGGCCGACGCTTCCTCCTTCCCCTCGGGAGGCTTGAGAGCCACCTTCGAGGCGAGAGGCTACACGGCATGGGACTGCACCTCCCCCGCATTTTTGAGGGAGGACGCCATTGGCGTCACCCTATGTATCCCCACGGCCTTCTGCTCATATACGGGGGATGCCCTTGACAAGAAGACACCTCTGCTTAAATCCATGCAGGCTGTAAACGATCAGGCGCTAAGGCTCATAAGGCTCTTCGGAAACACCACCTCAAAGAGAGTGACAGCCCAAGTGGGCCCTGAGCAGGAGTATTTCCTTATAGATAAGGAGAAGTACCTTAAGAGAAAGGACCTCATATATACAGGAAGGACGCTTTTCGGAGCCAACCCGGCCAAGGGACAGGAGCTTGACGATCACTACTACGGCCCCATAAGGGAGAGAGTGGGATCCTTTATGGACGAGGTGAACCATGAGCTTTGGAAGCTGGGAGTCACAGCCACCACACAGCACAACGAGGCGGCTCCTGCGCAGCACGAGCTGGCTCCAATATATGCGGAATGCAACCTCGCCGTGGATCACAATCAGATAATAATGGAGACCTTAAAGAAGGTGGCCAACAGACACGGCCTCGCCTGTCTGCTCCACGAGCAGCCCTTCGCAGGGGTAAACGGCTCGGGAAAGCACAACAACAGGTCTCTCTCCACAGACGACGGCATAAACCTTATGAGCCCCGGGGAGACGCCCCACGAGAACATTCAGTTCCTTCTGGTGCTGGCATGTATGCTTTCCGCGGTAGACAAGCATGCCGACCTTCTCAGAATGTCCGCCTCAAACGTCGGAAACGAGCAGAGGCTGGGAGGCTATGAGGCTCTCCCTGCGGTCATATCTGTGTTCGTAGGGGAGCAGCTTGAGGACGTTATAGAGCAGCTTACATCCACGGGAGAGGCCACCCACAGCAAGCAGGGGGGCACCTTCACCACAGGAGTAAAGAACCTTCCGGACTTTGACAAGGACGCCACAGACAGAAACAGGACCTCGCCCTTTGCATTTACAGGAAACAAGTTCGAGTTCAGGATGGTGGGATCCTCGGATTCCATTTCCTCGGCAAACACAACACTCAACACCATAGCTGCGGAGGCCTTCAGAGACGCCGCCGACGAGCTGGAGAAGGCGGAAGACTTCAACCTCTGCGTCCACGATATGATAAAGAGGCTTTTCAGAGAGCACGGCAGGATAGTGTTCAACGGAAACGGCTACTCCAAGGAGTGGGAGGAGGAGGCCGCAAGGAGAGGCCTTCCCAATATAAAGTCCATGGTGGACGCCATCCCCGCCCTTGTGACCGACAAGGCCAAGAAGCTTTTCGGAGAATTCGGGGTCTTTACCGAGAGGGAGCTGGAGTCGAGAGCCGAGGTGGAGTATGACATCTATTCCAAAGCCATAAATATAGAGGCAAAGAGCATGGTAAATATAGCCGGAAAGCAGATAATACCCGCTGTCTCCGACTATATAGGAGAGCTTGCCCGGAACATGAATGAGATCAGAAAGGCCTGCCCCCTTGCGGACGTGACGGTCCAGACCAAGCTCATCGAGGAGTGCAGCGAGCTCCTCACACAGATGTACAACGCGAGGCAGGAACTTATAAAGGCGAGAAAGGAAGCCAAGAGCCTTACGGACAGCAAAGAGAGAGCGATAGCCTACCACGAGAAGGTAGTTCCTGTGATGGAGAAGCTCAGGACTCCTGCGGACAAGCTGGAAATGAGAGTGGACAAGAAATATTGGCCCATGCCCAGCTACGGAGATCTTATGTTCGAGGTATAAAAGGTATAAAGCTGTAAAACATATGGCGGAATCCTCTGCGTACAAGAGACGTATGCGGAGGATCCCGCTTTTTTCTATATAACAGTCTGTAAAAGACTGAGCAAGAAAAGAATGCTTTACTTTGTTCAAAAATCATGTATAATCATAAATTATGAACAAGAAAGCTGTTTTACTGAGAAATATCATCGAGAAACCGAATATTACCCAGAGAGAGCTCTCCACACTCTCGGGGCTTTCTCTGGGCGCGGTGAACTCCCTTTTGAAGGAGTGCTCAAAGGAGGGACTCCTTGAGGAAAACGGAGGCAAGGAGCGGAGGCTTACCAAGAAGGGGCGTTCCTTCATGGAACCCTTCAAGGTGGACAGGGCCCTGATAATGGCTGCGGGCTTCGGATCCAGGTTCGTGCCACTGACCTATGAGATGCCCAAGGGTATGATAGAGGTCTTCGGAGAGAGGATGGTGGACAGACAGATCGAGCAGCTCATAGCCGCAGGTGTCACGGACATCACCGTGGTTGTGGGCTACATGAAGGAAAAATTTGAGTATTTAAGGGACAAGTACGGGGCAAAGCTCCTCTACAATCCTGAATATGCAGAGAAGAATAATCTCTCCACCATATGGCATGCAAGAGATCTCCTCTACGGAAAAAACTGTTATATACTCAGCTCCGACAACTGGATAAGGGAGAATATCTATCACAAATATGAGGGTGTGGCTTGGTATTCTGCAGTATACGCAGAGGGTGACACCAAGGAGTGGGTGATAGAGACGGACAAGAAGGGCAGGATGACAGGTATAATGGAGGGAGGCAGAGACTCTCTCTATATGTACGGGCCTGCGTATTTTTCGAGGGAGTTTTCCGAGAAATTCCTGCCTGTCTTGGAAAGGTATTACGAGATACCGGGGACAGAGCAGTATTACTGGGAGACGGTCCTCATGGACATGCTGGGAGGCCTTGCAAAAAAAAGGCTCACAGCCTATTTCGGCCGCATAAAGGAGGCGGAGGGATGTTCAGACATAGAGATGTACGTGAATCCTCAGCCTGCGGATATGGTGTATGAGTTTGAAAATTTAGAGGAGCTGAGGGCCTTCGACGGAAAATATAACGAGGATTCAGGTTCCGAAGCCATGAGGCTCGTGAGCGGAGTCTTCGGAGTGCCTGAGTCAAAGATACAAAGGATACGCTGCCTCAAGGCGGGAATGACGAACAGATCGTGGCTCTTTTCTGTAGAGGGCAAGCAGTATATATGCAGGATACCCGGAGAGGGCACGCAAAAGCTCATAAAGCGCCGTGAGGAGGCGGCGGTCTACGAGGCCATAAAGGATACCGGACTCACGGAGAGATTGGTGTACCTTGACCCCGAAACAGGCTACAAGATATCAAGATACTATGAGGGCTCAAGAAACGCCGATGCGAGAAACGAGGCTGACTTAAAAGCCTGTATGTCAAAGCTTCGGGAGCTCCATGAAAGCGGAATAGAGCTTCCCCACAGCTTTGACATAGAGGAGAGGATAGACTTTTATGTGAAGCTATGCGAGGAGGCGGGAGCAAAGGACCCTTCCGGGGCCATACCCTTTGTGGACTTCAAAGAGGTCTATGCAAATGAAAAGAAACTCTGCGGACTCCTTCGGAGGACGGGAAGGAAGAAGACGATAGCTCACATTGATTCGGTGCCCGACAACTTTCTCTTCCTTGAGGGGGCGGATATATCCGATACAGAGAGGGACACCGGCCGCGTAAAGCTCATAGACTGGGAGTACTCCGGAATGTGCGACCCTCTGGTGGATCCCGCCATGTTCATAATATACTCCTACATGAACGAGGAGGAAGCGGAAAGGCTTATAAGGATGTATTTCGGGAGAGAGGCGACTGATGAGGAACTGGGAGTGATATACTCCTACATTTCTCTGGGAGGATTTTTGTGGGCTCTGTGGGCCGTCTACAAGGAGCGGCTGGGGGTGACCTTCGGCGATTACACTCTCAAAATGTACGCCTACGCCAAGGATTATTTCAAAAAAGCCGAAAAGCTTTGGAAAAAAGTAAGCATTGAGACCTAATTTGTAATGAAAAATATATACACAAAATTCCTATATATGGTATAGTATATATTATAGTCAGCACAAATATGGAGGAAGCGGGATGAGAAGTCATAAATTGGGGATCATAACCGCCCTTGCGATCACCGCGGGGGCCATGAGCATCACAGCCTACGGCGACGGCTGGATGCAGAATCAGACCGGCTACTATTATATATACAACGGACAGGTGGTATATAATAACTGGCTACAGGACGGAAGCACCTACTATTATATAGACAGCAGCGGCTACATGGTCAGGGGCTGGAAGCAGATAAACGGCTATTGGTACTATTTCAGGGACAACGGTGCCATGGCCACGGGCTGGCAGCAGGTGAACGGAGAGTGGTATTATCTTCAGTCCAACGGACAGATGGCCAAGGGCTGGATCAATCTCAAGGACGCCAACGGCCTTGTGAGGTATTATTACCTTAAGGATTCGGGAGCCATGGCTACCGGGTGGAGGAATATAGACAACGCCTGGTATTATTTCCTTGAGGACGGTTCGGCCATAATCGGGCAGTGGGGAAAGATAAATAACGAGTGGTACTGCTTCGGAAACGACGGCAAGATGCTCACAGGCTGGCAGCAGGCCAACGGCAGCTACTATTACCTCGACACCTCCACGGGCAAGATGCTCACGGGCTGGCTGTCGGACAATACAAACAGATATTACTGCGACCCCTCAAGCGGCATAATGGCCGTGGGTTGGAAGCAGATAGACAATAAGTGGTATTACTTCTCCAATGCCGGACATATGATGACGGGCTGGATAAACCTGAACGGAGTTTACTATTATCTGCAGTCCGACGGAACTATGGCGGCAAACACCACCCTGAATATAGGCGGTATCAATTACAGCTTCAATTCGAGCGGCGCATACACGGGGAGCAGCTCCACAAACACCAACACAGGAGTTTCCACAGGCGCTCCGGGCTCTACAGGCTCGGGACCCTCGGTGGGCGGGACGACCACAGTGACGCCCGGAGGCACGGGGACCACAGTGGGAACGGGAGCTCCCGGCGGGACCTTGACTCCCGGAGGCAGCACCGGAAATTCGGGAGTGATCAATATCAGCGGCTCGGGCTCGGGAAACGGATATGTATACGGAGGCCCCGGAACAGGCTCGAGTAACATTACCTCAAGCTCACCGGGAGGATCCTCGGTGACCCCGGGGGGCAGCAATCTCGGCAGCAACTATGACAGCTACGGGAATCTCAGGCCGGGACTTACGACAGGACCATAAAATGAAATAGAGAAATATAAAATATCATGCTCGTCCTCAGTCAGGCGCAGGCTTAATTCCTTCGGACGAGCATGATATTTTTATTTTTGGCTTTATGTGCAGGCTTAATTCCCTCAGGCGAGTATGATGCTTCGCTTTTCAGATTTCAAGAAAGTATAGTCTTCGGACGAGCATGATATTTTTTTTTGTATTTCTTTACTGAAAATAAGAATATATTTAATGTATTCATGGGTAATATTAATAAAACTCGTAAGAAATTCGTAAGAAAT
>CALWLK010000075.1 GCA_944381505.1 uncultured Lachnospiraceae bacterium | reverse complement strand
ACAAAGAGCTAAGGTTCATGGTTTCAGAGCGAGAATGAGCAGCGCAGGCGGAAGAAAAGTGCTTGCTGCAAGAAGAGCTAAGGGTAGAGCAAAATTATCAGCTTAATTCAGCATAAAAGAACCGTATCAAAATGCGGTTCTTCTTTTCTTTATTGGGAAAAGAGAGAAACTGTATGAAGAGATTTCCTTCCATTAAAAAGAATACCGAGTTTTCCACCGTATATAAAAAGGGAAGATCCCTTTCCTGCGATCTTTTGGTGATGTATATCCTCGAAAACGGCCTTGATGAGAACCGTCTCGGAATATCAGTATCAAAGAGAGTTGGAAACAGCGTGGTAAGGCACGGCATATCAAGGAAGATGAGGGAGATCTTTCGATTAAACAACGCTAATTTAAAGACAGGCTTTGACATCGTAACGGTTATAAGGATGCCCGCGAAGGATGCGGAGTACCGAAGATTGAACGACGCATATATGCGCCTTGCAGGACGTCATAACCTCATCGCAGAGAGCGATGAGAAGAATCAGGAATCGAAGTGATCTTATGCTTACGAAATTAATGATAAAGCTTATCAGAGGCTATCAGAAGTACCTTTCGCCTCTGAAAATAAGAACTCACTGTATATACACGCCTACGTGTTCTCAATACGCCATTGAGGCACTAAAAAAGTACGGCGCGTTCAAAGGAAGTTTGTTGGCAATTTGGAGGATATTGAGATGTAATCCATTTGCCAAAGGCGGTTATGACCCTGTACCTTGACAAGAGGAGGTATTATTTTGACAGAAGTGTTTTTGACGAAGACAGGAGGAATATTAGGCCCTATAGCTGAGATAATGGGCGTTATAATGGACGCTCTTTTCAGATTTACCAATAATTTCGGAGTGGTAAATATAGGACTTTGCATCATTCTCTTCACCTTGGTTACGAGAGTTTTGATGTTCCCCCTCTCTTACAAGCAGGCAAAATCTCAGAAGCTGATGAGCATAATACAGCCTGAGGTTACCGCGATCCAGAAGAAGTACAGCGGAAAGACTGACCAGCAGTCAATGATGATGCAGAATGCAGAGATAAAGGCCGTATATGAAAAGTACGGAACCAGCATGACGGGAGGATGTGTTCAGCTTATAATACAGATGCCCATCATACTTGCCCTTTATCAGGTAATATTAAACATTCCCGCTTACGTTCCCTCGGTCAAACAGTATTTTACCAACGTGGTTGACGCAATAGGAGGAGTCGGAGGAATAGAGGCTTTAAAGAATTTCATCAGCTCAAACGGCCTCGAAAGCCTTGTGACTCAGGCCAGGATACCCGACGGAATAGCAGGTATAGCTACCGGAGATCACATAATAGATTTCCTTTACAGATTGAATCCCGCCCAGTGGGATCTGTTCACTCAGAATTTCAATCTCACAGGAAACTCCGTAGTTACTGAGAGCGTAAACAACATAATAAACATGAACAACTTCTTCGGGATAAACCTTGCGACGGCTCCCGGAGCGGGAGGATTGGGAAATCCCAATCCGGCATGGATAATCCCCATACTTGCGGGACTTTCACAGTGGTTTTCCACAAAGCTCATACAGTCTCAGCAGCAGACTCCCTCAGGGGATGAAAACCCCATGGCGAGCACCATGAAGACCATGAACATAATGTTTCCCCTCATGTCGGTATGGTTCTGCTTTACCTTTGCCTCAGGTATAGGCGTTTACTGGATAGCCAGCTCCTTTATAATGGGACTGCAGCAGTATTTCCTCAACAGACATTTCAGGAAGATGGATGTTGACGCCATGATAAAGCAGAACATAGAAAAGACCAATGCCAAGAGGGCTAAAAAGGGTCTTCCTCCCATAAATGAGAAGGCTACTGAGAACCAATTCAAAAAGCTTCAGATGAAGGAGCAGAGAGAGGAAGAGAAGAGACAGGCTGCCATCACAAAGACCAAGGAAAGGGTAGAGGAGTCGAATAAGTATTACCATACCGGTTCCATAGCCGAGAGGGCCAAGATGGTACAGCAGTACAACGAAAAGCATAACAAATAATGGGGGGTGGAAAGATGGAAGCATTGAGAGTATCGGCAAAGACCTTGGATGAAGCCATAACTAAAGCATGTATAGAGCTTGGAACTGCCTCTGACAACATAGAGTATGATATAGTGGAAACAGGATCCTCAGGAATATTGGGAATAGGAGCAAGGCCATATGTCATAAGCGCAAGAATAAAGGAAGAGCCCAAGAAGACTCCCGAGGAGGCTGCAGTTGAGTTTTTGGCATCAGTATTTGAGGGAATGCAGACCGATGTGAGCATTGATGCCAAGTACAACGAGAAGGAGAGGGAGCTCGATGTAAATCTCTCCGGAGACGATATGGGGATACTCATAGGAAAGAGAGGACAGACCCTGGATTCCCTTCAATATCTTACAGGACAGGTGGTAAACAAAACTCAGGACTCCTACATAAGAGTAAAGCTCGACACCGAGAATTACAGAGAGAGGAGAAAATCAACTCTCGAGAACCTTGCAAAAAATATCTCTTACAAGGTAAAGAGGACCGGAAAGCCCTTTGCCCTTGAGCCCATGAATCCCTATGAGAGAAGGATAATACATTCAACCTTACAGGGAGACCAAAAGGTGGCAACGAGATCCGAGGGTGAGGAGCCCTACAGGCACGTTGTGATATATTGCAAGAAGAAATAAATAGACGGAAGAGATAAACTGATAAAATATAATCAGTTAATTATTAAAAATATACAAAAGATTTTATATCTCGTCAAAATAAGAGCTTCAAAGGCAGGCTAAAGGACAAGATATAAAATCTTTTTATTTTAATCTGTAGTAGCAAATAGGGGAAAGATAAATATATACATGGAAATACTTTTGTTATATACTTAAATATTATGGATAATGAGATAAATAATAAGAAAAATCATATAGTGGAATACTGCGACGTAATAGTAGTGGGAGCCGGCCATGCGGGCTGCGAGGCGGCTCTTGCGGCGGCGCGCTTGGGCTTTAAGACGGTCATCTTCACTGTCAGCGTTGATTCCATAGCCCTCATGCCCTGCAATCCCAATATAGGGGGCTCCTCAAAGGGACATTTAGTGTGTGAGCTGGACGCCCTCGGCGGGGAGATGGGAAAATGTATAGACAAGACCTTTATCCAGTCGAAGATGCTGAATAAGTCAAAGGGCCCCGCTGTACACAGCCTCAGGGCTCAGGCGGACAAGCAGGATTACATAAGAGAGATGAGAAGGACCCTCGAAAACACCGAAAATCTCAGGATAAAGCAGGCCGAGGTGACGGAGCTTTTGACAGAGGGCTTTGAGAGGAGAAGGATAAGAGGAGTAGTCACAGGCTCAGGAGCGATATATTACGCCAAAAAGGTGATACTCTGCACAGGGGTATATCTCAAGGCGAGATGCATATACGGAGACATCAGCGAATACACAGGGCCCAACGGGCTGAGAGCCGCCAACCGGCTCACGGATTCCCTCATAAAAAACGGCATCACTGTGAGAAGATTCAAGACAGGGACCCCTGCGAGGGTGGACGGAAGGACCATAGACTACTCGGAGCTTGAGGAGCAAAAAGGAGACGAATTCATAAGGCCCTTTTCCTTCACCAACGAACCCGAGGACATAGAGAGGGAGCAGGCCTCCTGCTGGCTCACCTACACAAACGAGAGGACCCATGAGATTATAAGAAAGAATATAGACAGGTCTCCCCTTTTTTCCGGGGAGATAGTGGGCACAGGACCCAGATACTGCCCCTCAATAGAGGATAAGGTGGTAAAGTTCCCTGAGAAGGAGAGACATCAGATATTTGTGGAGCCCGAGGGCTATTATACAAACGAGATGTATCTCAGCGGAATGAGCTCATCCTTTCCCGAGGACGTGCAGACAGACATGATAAGGACCATGAAGGGCTTCTCCCATGCGGAGATAGTGAGACTCGCCTATGCCATAGAGTACGACTGCATAGACGCCACGGAGCTTAAAAGCTCCCTTGAGTTCAAAAACATAGAGGGTCTTTATGCTGCAGGCCAGATAAACGGCTCATCGGGATATGAGGAGGCGGCGGTCCAAGGCCTTATGGCGGGGATAAACGCCTCCATGTCACTTCAGGGAAGAGATCCGGTAGTCATAGACAGATCCGAGGGCTATATAGGAGTTCTCATAGATGATCTGGTGACAAAGGAGACTGCGGAGCCCTACAGGATGATGACCTCCAGAGCCGAGTACAGGCTCCTTCTCAGGCAGGACAACGCGGATCTCAGGCTTACGGAAAAGGGCCACGAGATAGGGCTCATAAATGACGAAAGATACGAAAAACTCCTTGAGAAAAAGAAGCTCATAAAAAATGAGGTGGACAGGCTTTCGCAGACCATAGCAGGCTGCAACGACAGGATAAACTCGTTTTTGAGAAGGCACGGATCCACGGAGCTCAAGGAGGGAGCAGGGCTCAGCCTCAGCGAGCTCATAAAGAGGCCCGAGCTGAGCTATGAGGAGCTTTCCGAGATAGACCCGGAGAGACCGGTGCTTCCATGGAGAGTAAGGGAGCAGGTAAATATAGAGATAAAGTACAAGGGCTATATAGAGAGACAAAAGCAGCAGGTGGAGCACTTCAAAAAGCTTGAGAGAAGGAGGATCCCTTCAGATATAGTATATGAGGATCTGAAGGGACTTCGCATAGAGGCCTGTCAGAAGCTCTCAAAGATAAGGCCTGAAAACATTGGACAGGCAGGGAGGATATCAGGTGTGTCCCCCGCTGACATATCCGTACTTTTGGTACACCTTGAACAAATGAAAAAAAGAGCGGAACAAAAAAATGACTGACAGTTTCAGAAAAACAGTTACGGGCGAGGCGAGTGCCTTCGGGATAGAGCTCTCTGAGGACAAGCTCTCGAAGCTTTATTCATATTACAGAATGGTGGTTGAAAAGAACAAGGTGATGAACCTTACCGCTATAACAGATGAGCAGGAATTCGCCATAAAGCATATCGCCGACAGTATGGCTATAGTAAAAGCAGGGGAGGAGATAACAAGCCTTCTCTCGGATAAAGGAGCAAGGCTCATAGACGTCGGGACCGGTGCCGGAATGCCCGGAATAATAATAAAGATAATTTTCCCCGACATAAACATGGTGCTTTTCGACTCCCTGAAAAAAAGACTCAATTTTTTGGACGAGGTGACAGCTGAGCTTGGACTTAAAGGCATTTCCACTCTCCACGGCAGAGCCGAGGATATAGGAAGAGATCCCAAATTCAGGGAAAGCTTTGACATAGCCGTGTCGAGAGCTGTGGCTAATCTTTCGACTTTGTCGGAGTACTGCCTTCCCCTTTTGAAGAAGGGTGGAGTCTTCCTTCCCTACAAATCAGGAGACGTGGAAGAGGAATTGGGAGATTCCGAAAAGGCTGTGAGAGTTTTGGGTGGAAAATTCAAAAAGCTTATAAAATATAATATACCCGACACAGATATGGGTAGATCCCTGATAATAATAGAAAAGACAGGCAGTACGCCGACAAAATATCCCCGCAAGGCGGGGATCCCGTCAAAGGAGCCTTTAAAATAGGAGAAAAAAATGAGCGATACCATTGCCGCCATAGCCACAGGACTTACAGAGTCAGGAATAGGAATAGTCAGAATATCAGGAAATGACAGCTACAGGATAATATCAGAGATATTCAGAACAAAATCCGGAGGGAGGATAGACCTTGGGGAGAGCCACAGGGTACACTACGGATTTATATACAATGTTTCACGTGAAACATCTGACTGTGAAACAGGTGATGTGCTGGACGAGGTGCTGGTCCTGAATATGAAGGGGCCCCGCTCCTACACAGGTGAGGACACGGTGGAGATAGACTGCCATGGCGGGGTCCTCATGATGAAAAAAATATTTGAAAACGTCCTCAGAGCAGGGGCAAGACCTGCGGAGCCCGGAGAATTCACAAAGAGAGCCTTTCTGAACGGGAGGATAGACTTAAGTCAGGCCGAGGCTGTTATAGACGTGATAAACGCGAAGAACACCAGAGCCCTGAAGGCCTCCGTAGCCCAACTGAGGGGAAGGGCTTCTGAGAGGATCAAAGAGATAAGAGCAGTCCTCCTTGAGGACACAGCCTACATAGAGGCGGCGCTGGACGACCCTGAGCACATAGAGCTTGAGGGATTTGAAGAAAAGCTGGAGGGTGATGTGAGGAGAGCCGTAAATGAGATAAAGGAGCTTCTCAGGTCATCGGAGAACGGAAAACTCATAAAGGAAGGCATAAACACCGTGATCCTCGGTAAACCAAATGCCGGCAAGTCCTCACTTCTTAACATGCTCATCGGAGAGGACAGAGCCATAGTCACGGATATAGCGGGGACCACAAGGGACACCCTTGAGGCGAGCTTCAATCTGTCGGGGATAACTCTCAACATAAAGGACACGGCTGGAATAAGGGACACAGAGGACAAGGTGGAAAAGATTGGGATAGAGAGAGCTCTCGGAGCCGCAGAGGAGGCGGACCTCTTGATATTCGTCGCCGACTCCAGCGTTTCTCTGGATGATTCCGACAGAGAGATAATAGACTTCATAAACTCTCACGAAAAGAGATTTCTCGTTCTCCTTAATAAGAGCGACCTGAACTCGAGGACAGAGGAGAGAGAGCTTTCCGAGCTCTTTGAGAAAAAACCGAGGATACTTCCCATGTCCGCAAAGACAGGGCTTGGACTTGAGAACCTCGAGAAAGCCATAGAGGAGATGTTCTACTCCGGAGAGATAAACTATAACGACGAGATCTTTTTGACCTCCGAGAGACAAAAGACCGCTCTCTCAAATGCCCTTGAGGCAACGGAGCAGGTGATAGAGTCCATAGAGGCGGGAATGAGCGAGGATTTCTTTACCATTGACCTTATGAGAGCCTACGAGGAGCTGGGCTATATAATAGGCGAGGAGGTAAAGGAGGATCTTGCTGACGAGATATTCAGCAAATTCTGCATGGGAAAGTAGACTATCCATATTTTTACATTCAGGTATTCAGTTATCAACTGATATGTGCTATTATAGTTGTCACCTGACATTCTATGTTTCACGTGAAACATTCAAAAGACAAGGACTGAGAAATGGGCAGAACTATAGCTATAACAAATCAAAAGGGAGGCGTTGGCAAGACAACCACCGCCATAAATCTTTCCGCTGCCTTGGCTGAGGCGGGACAGAGAGTATTACTCATAGATTTCGACCCTCAGGGGAACACCGGAAGCGGTCTGGGAGCCGAGATAAAGAAAGGGAACACCGTATATGATCTCATATGCGGCAACGCTGAATTTAAAGACTGCGTCATACGAGAATCCGTAGAAAACCTGGACCTCATCCCCTCGGACATGAATCTGGCGGGAGCCGAGGCCGAATTTCAGGATATCGAACATATGGAGAGCAAGCTCTCGGAGGCTATAAAGGGGGAGAAGGATAATTATGATTACATAATCATAGATTGCCCTCCCTCTCTGAGTGTATTGACCATAAACGCGCTGACCGCCTCCGATACCGCCATAATCCCGATACAGTGCGAGTATTATGCCTTGGAGGGATTGAATCAGGTGTTAAAGACCATATATCTGGTGAGAAAAAAGCTCAACCCCAAGCTTAGGGTGGAGGGCGTTCTCTTTACAATGTATGATTCCAGGACAAACCTCTCGGAGCAGGTGGTGGAGACAGTCAGAGAAAACCTGAGGGAGAGTATTTACGACACTGTGATACCCAGAAACATAAAGCTTGCGGAGGCTCCAAGCCACGGGCTTCCCATCAACATTTACGACACCAGATCCACAGGAGCCGAGAGCTACAGGCTTTTGGCCGCGGAGATAATGAGCAAGGAATCGGATCTTTAATACAATATATCCCCTACAGGATACACAGGAGGAAACATCAACCATGGCAAAAAAGGCATTGGGAAAGGGCCTCGGAGCTATATTCGGAGAGGACTTCAGCGAGAGCCTCAAGGAGAGAGAGAAGGAGGCCGGCGAGCGCAGAAAAACCGCTCCCGCCCACAGAGAAAAGGAGGAGGTAGCCATCTCCCTCGGAGAAGGATACTCATATGGAAGCGGTAGAAAGGAGTCTTCGGACCCGAGGGCTGTGAGCACGGTGAAGACCTCCCTTGTGGAGCCGAACAGGAACCAGCCCAGAAAAAGGTTTGAGGAGGAGAGCCTGAGAGAGCTCTCTGATTCCATGAAAAAATTCGGGGTCCTTCAGCCCCTTCTCGTAAAGAAAAACGGCGATATGTACGAGATAATTGCCGGAGAGAGAAGATGGAGGGCTGCGAAGCTGGCGGGACTTAAAGAGATACCTGTCATAGTGAAGGAGCTTCAGGAGAAGGAAGCCGCAGAGATAGCCCTCATAGAGAACATCCAGAGAGAGGACTTGAATCCTGTGGAGGAGGCCGAGGCCTACAGGAGACTGATAGACGAGTTCGGACTTACCCAGGAGGAGCTGGCTCAGAGACTTTCCAAAAACCGCAGCACCATCACCAACAGCCTGAGGCTTCTTAGCCTTGACGAAAGGGTGAGGGAGCTTCTTTCCGAGGGAAAGCTCTCAGGCGGACACGCGAGGACCCTTGTCACTGTGGAGGATAAGGACAGACAGTACGAGCTATCCCGAGAGATAATAGAAAAGGGGATGAGTGTGAGGGAGGCCGAGGCTCTCTTAAAGAGGGAGAAATCCCCCTCGCCAAAAAAGCCCGCAAAGAACAAAAATGACGAGATCGCTCTCTACCTTGAAAACCTTGCGGAAAAGCTCACGGAGAGCCTTGGAACAAAGGTAAGTATAGCTCAAGGCCCCCGCAACAGAGGCAAGATAAGTATAGAGTACTATTCGTCTGAGGATCTGGAAAGGATCACGGAGATTTTGAGGAGAAAATAATGATAGGTTTTACAGTAAATCCGGTTATAATATTGAGCGCTCTTTTGAGCCTTGTGAGCCTAGGCATAGCTATATTTGCCATAATAAAATACAGAGAGCTCTATCAGCACTACGATATGTTCATGAGGGGCAGGGACGCCGAGACTCTTGAGGACTTTATCTACAACGAAAAGGAGGAGATAATGGCCCTTCAGGAGGAGGACAAAAACAACAAGGAGGCCATGAGGGTCATGAACAGAAGCCTCAGAGCTTCCTTCCAGAAGACCGGAATAGTGCATTACGACGCCTTCTCGGGGATGGGCGGAAAAATGTCCTTTGCCATGGCTGTGCTTGACTACACGAATTCAGGCTTCGTCTTAAACTGCATGCACTCGAGGGAGGGCTGCTTCCTTTATATCAAGGAGATAGACGCAGGGGCGACGGATACGGCTCTGGGCGCCGAGGAGAAGGAGGCTCTTGAGAGAGCTCTGGGATATATCAAGGATTAATGGCTAAACTGAAAAAAAACACGAAAAACAAAATACTTAATGTCGTCTTCTTTGGGGCAGTGTTTTTAGTTGCCCTTGCCGTATACTTCTTCATGACAACAAGAGATGCGGAGAGAGAGTATACAGTATACACCTCTATGGAGGAACCCACCCTGCCGGTGGTCTACGCTCAGATGGAGGGAGGTCATGAGAACTGCCTCTACGGCTATCTTCAGGACATGGGAAACAAGGCCGCAACAGACTGTATCACGGTGATACCTGAGGACAGAAGGCTTGGATTAAGGATATCCGAGTACGACAACATGGTGACGAAGGTAAGCTACGAGATAAGGAGCCTTGACCTGAGCCATTATATAGAGAGCACAGAGGTAAGGGACATGGAGAGAAGGGACGGCTTTCTGTACGCTGAGCTTCCCATCCAGAACCTCATAGAGAGGGACAGCCAATACCTTCTGATAATCCACTTGGACACGGGAGAAAAAAATATCAACTATTATACGAAGATAGTGTGGACAGACCCCACGGAGGCCGCGCAGATGCTTGCCTTCGCAGAGAGATTTTCAAGCCTCACCTTCAACTATGAGGCTGCGGCAGGGGAATTGGTCACCTATCTCGAGAGCTCTCAGTCAGCGCCAAACGACGATTTGGGATATGTAAATATAAACTCAAGCTTCTCTCAGCTCACATGGGCGGGGTCTGACATGAGACTTACCACGGACACGGAGGCTACCTTAAGGGAATACGACGGGGCCATGGGCGTGGTGGAGGTCAACTACATGGCCGAGAGGACGGACAATCTGGGAAACAACGAGAGATATCAGATAAAGGACAGGTTCACCTTAAGGACAGGCACGGAGAGGATATATCTTCTCAATTACGAGAGGGAGACCAACCAGATATTTGAGGGAAGCAAGCATTTGTTCGCCGGAAAGAGAATAAATATAGGCATCAGCGCTCCGGATATGTTTCAGTCAATGAAAAGCGACAACGGAAGGTTTATAGCCTTCAAGGCTGACAGGGAGCTTTGGTGCTATGACGAGGAGGAAAAGACTGCGGTAAACATCTTCTCCTTCAGAAGTGGAGAGGACGACGGAGTAAGGGCGAACTACGACAGGCACGACATAAAGATACTCTCCGTCAACGACAGCGGAGACGCGGATTTCATAGTGTACGGATACATGAACCGCGGCAGGCATGAGGGCTACAACGGAATAGCCTACTATCAATACAGCAGGGACACCAACACCATCACAGAGAGCTTTTTCATCCCCGTGGCAAAGCCCTTCGAGATGATAAAGGAGGAGATTGACAAGCTCTGCACAAAGAACGACAGCGACATGTTCTACGTGCTGCAGAACAACTCCGTCACGGCGGTGGAGCTTAGGTCCGGGGAGACCATGGATATAGCCTCGGGGCTTTCGGACGTGAGCTTTGCAGTCAGCAGAGACAGCTCAAAGATAGCTTGGCTGGATGACTCCACAGGTTATTCAAAGAAATTGCAGCTCATGGACCTCTCAAGCGGAAGGACCTACACCCTGGAGGCGGGGGAGGGCGAATATTTGAGGCTACCCGGCTTCATGGACAATGACATAATAATCGGCTACTGCAGAGAGTCCGACAGGAGGGACATAAACGGGAATCCCGTGGGGATACCCATGTACAGGCTGTCCATAAGGGACGGAGAATTAAACGAGCTCAAGAGCTATGGAGGCGAAAACACCTACATCGAAAACGTCAGGCCCGAGGGCACGAGGATACACCTCGATAAGCTTGTAAAGACCGGGGAGAACAGCTATGCCTACGACAGCCCGGACACCATAGTTTATAAGGAGGGACTGCAGAACGAGGAGACACCCGGCATATCCTCCTACATGTCAGAGAGCAAGAAGAAGGTATACTACATAGCCCTCTCGGAGGAGATAATAAATACCCGAAGCGTGAACATAAGCGTGCCGAGAAGGATATCCTACGAGGGCTCAGCAAATATAGAACTCATAAGCAGCACCGACTCGGCTGCAATGAGCTTTTACAGCTACTCGAACGGTAAGCTCAAGGGACACAGCTCAAGCTTCATGACCGCCCTCGGACAATGCTACGACGACATAGGCTACGTCATAGCCGACAATATGACCTTGGTCTACAACAGGGCGGCAAAGCTCGGCACGGCGGAGCTTAGAGACCCCATGACTGCGGCAGCCGACGCCCTGGCTCACTACGAGGATTTCAGCTATACACAGGCCTATGAAGACGGAATAATACTACTCTACGCTCAGGGAATGAATCTGAACCAAGTGCAGTATTACGTGTTCAAGGGAACCCCTGTGATCCTCAGGACAGACAGCGAGGAAGGATATAAGCTCGTCTGCGGCTACGACCAATATAATAATATGAGGATATATGACCCCGCAAGCGAAAGCTTCGAGCTTCTGGGAGAAGCCGAGGCGGAGGCCTATTTCGATTCGGAGGAGAACGATTTTATCTGCATAGTGAGGCAGGTGAAGTAGGAAAAATACGACGGAGGAGGAGTTTAATGTCGGATAAAAAGTTTGAAGCTATTTTGACATTATTGGTTCCCGAGGTTGTCAGAATGATTTGCGACAAATACTCTATGGATGAAGTGACAGCTTCTAAAAACCTTTATGGCTCAAAGGTGTATTCTCCGTTGGAACGGGAGGATACAAAAGTCTGGCATTTCAGTCCGATCACATTATTTAATATGTTTGAAGAGGAAAAAAGGACAGGAGATTTTGAGATACCCGAGGAGGGTTAAACATGAGTAAGCAGGGAAATTTTCTCATTTATTGCGTTGAAATATACAAAAATACAAAGGATCTGACGGGAAAACAGGTGGCGGAATTGTTCACTCGCTATCATGTGTGGGAGCATGTCTATAGGTTTTCCGGCAGGCATCCGCAATTGGCAATGTACAGATTATCTTCATAGACGCTAATCTGAATAGGTACGCCGGATTGATACTGCTTGTAGCACAGAGCGTTCAGCAAAGCTTCCCGCAGGGCTTCTTCCGGCACAAAGTACCGCTCGATTCGCTGCATCCATTTATAAGTGATTTTGGCCCTCTTGTACTTGAGATATACCGGTTCCACAATCTTGTCGATTTGTTCAAGAATTGAGCCGTGTACCTCGTCATAAGAGAGCAGGAGTTCCTCGTTCGTATATCTCAGGCCATGCATCTCTTTAGCCGTCCCGAAGATCCTCTCATAGAGATCCGTTCCCTTTTCTTATCTGCTTCTCGGGTCATCATAGGCCTTTTCTCCTTCAATACGTGATACTATTATTTTACCTCATCTGAGGATTATGATGAGCCCTGTGTCATCGAGGTATGAGCCCTTAAGGTTTACAAATCTGAAAATTGTGTTATAATTAACGTACATATAAAATAAAAGCATCTGTTTAACGGATGCTTTTTTAATGACGAGGTATGTATGGAACAGTATATAATAAAAGGCGGAAAGCCGCTTAAGGGCGAAGTCGAGATAGGCGGAGCCAAGAACGCGGCGCTGGGCATTTTGGCCGCCGCCGTCATGACGGATGACGACGTGATAATCGAAAATCTTCCGGACGTGAGAGATATAAATGTGCTGCTCGAGGCCATAGGCGAGATCGGCGCCGAGGTCAAAAGGATAGACAGACATACGGTGAAGATCAACGGCGGCAACATAAAAGAGGTTTCCGTCGATGACGAATATATAAGGAAGATAAGAGCCTCCTACTATTTCATAGGGGCGCTCCTCGGCAAGTACAAGAAGGCTCAGGTACCCCTTCCCGGAGGCTGCAACATAGGCTCGCGTCCTATAGACCAGCATATTAAGGGCTTCAGGGCTCTCGGAGCCAAGGTAAGCATTGAGAGAGGCGCTGTCATTGCCTCTGCAGAGACTCTCAGCTGCGCTCATATATACTTTGACGTGGTCTCAGTCGGAGCCACTATCAACGTTATGATGGCCGCGGCAATGGCTGAGGGCAGGACTATACTTGAAAATGCAGCCAAGGAGCCCCACATAGTTGACGTGGCGAACTTCCTGAACAGCATGGGAGCAAACATCAAGGGAGCCGGAACTGACACCATCCGCATCACCGGAGTGAAGAGACTCCACGGCACGGAATATTCCATCATACCTGATCAGATAGAGGCCGGCACCTTCATGTGCATGGCCGCAGCCACCAGAGGGGATGTCCTCATAAAGAACGTTATCCCCAAGCACCTTGAGTCCATCTCCGCAAAGCTCATCGAGATGGGCAACGAGGTCATTGAGTACGATGAGGCCGTCAGAGTCATAGGTGCGAAGTACCAGAGGCATACGGATATCAAGACCCTTCCCTATCCCGGCTTTCCCACTGACATGCAGCCTCAGATGGCCGTAAGTCTTGCTCTTGCCGAGGGCAGCAGCATGGTTACGGAGAGCATATTTGAGAACAGGTTCAAGTATGTGGATGAGCTCGCAAGGATGGGCGGAAACATAAAGGTCGAGGGAAATGTGGCCGTCATAGACGGCATAGAGGGCTTCACGGGGGCCACGGTAAACGCTCCCGACCTGAGAGCCGGAGCGGCCCTTGTCATAGCGGGGCTTTGCGCCGACGGCTTCACCGTTGTTGAGGAGATCGGCTACATCCAGAGAGGCTATGAGTGCTTTGAGGAGAAGATAAAGGGCATAGGCGGAGCGATAGAGAAGGTTGACTCCGAGAAGGCCGCGAGAAAATTTATGCTTAAGGTAAGCTGAGAGGGATAGATACCACCTATCCGCTCCGGCGTAACAATTATTTAATGTTTTACATGGTAAGCCGCTTGTTTGTTGAAGACAGGCGGCTTTACTCAGTTTAAACCGAAAAAGGTCGTGCCTTAAACCGGAAAAATGTCGAAAGTTGCAAAAATCCTTTCCAAAGCCATGCTGATATATTGAGCCGTCATTTGTTTCATGATAAAATAGAACAGAAAACAGTGTCAAGTTGCAAAAATCTTTCGCAAGGAGGTTGTTGAGTGGAGATTCGCAGAGATTTTTACTTGGATAAATTGATTAAAAGAATGCACAACGGACTTATTAAGGTTATCACCGGTATTCGAAGGTGTGGCAAGTCATATCTGCTCAATAACCTTTTCTATCATTATTTATTGGAGAGTGGCGTGGATTCTGACCATATCATACGTTTTGCCTTTGACTCAGCGGACGATCTGTTTCTGATAGGTGAAAGCCCTATTGGGATCGAAAAGGAAAAGCGTGGAGCAGACCCGGAAAAATTTATGGCTTATATCCGGTCCAAAGTCGTTGATGATGAAATGTATTATTTGCTGCTTGATGAAGTTCAGATGTTGGATTGCTTTGAAGCTGTACTGAACAGTTACCTGCGCAAAGATAACATGGATGTATTTGTGACAGGAAGTAATGCAAAACTCCTGTCAAAGGATATTGCCACTGAGTTTGCCGGCCGCGGCGATGAAGTCCATATGTACCCTTTGAGCTTTGCAGAGTTTATGTCCGTATATGAAGGTGATAAGTATATGGGATTGTCCGAATATATGTTATATGGCGGCATTCCGGTAGTCGTTCTGCGCAACGGAGCAGATGATAAGGCTGCGGTACTAAAGAATTTGTTCAGTGAGATATATATCCAAGATATATTCAGGAGAAACCGTGTCAAGAACATTGGCGAATTGGAGGACCTGCTGAACATTCTTTCTTCTGCAATTGGCTCTCTGACCAATCCGGAGAAGCTTAAGACCACCTTCAGGAGTGTGAAGAACTCTAAAATAACTTCTAACACTATAAAAAAATATCTGGATTATTTTGAAGATTCCTTCCTGATCGAGTCTGCGCAGCGCTATGACATCAAGGGAAAGGCATATATTGAAACTCCAAAAAAGTATTACTTTTCCGACCTTGGACTTAGGAATGCAAGAATCAACTTTCGTCAGGTTGAGCAGACTCACTCCATGGAAAATGTGATTTACAATGAGCTTCGTATGCGTGACTACAGTGTGGACGTAGGAGTTGTGCCTGTCGCCGAAAAAGATCGGAATGGGAAAGTGACGCGCAAGCAGTTGGAAGTTGATTTTGTGTGTAATCTCGGTTCTTCCAGATACTATATTCAATCCGCTTACTCCCTGCCGGATGAAGCTAAGCGCACTCAGGAGGTCAGGCCATTCCGAAAGATTGATGATTCTTTCAAGAAAATCATTATTACCAAGGACATGGTGCCGGCGCAGTATGATGAATATGGCATCCTGACCGTAAATATCTATGATTTTCTGCTGGACCCGAAATGCCTTGAAAAATAAAGATGTAACAACCACAATCACTGAATAAAGGTACAATCATATCTTGACAAAAAATTAACAATAGTATAAAATACAGGCATTGTTAAAAAAATATCATTCTTACATCATGAGGAGGAAGATCTATGCCTGTAAAAAAGAGAGAAAAGATAACATCGTTGGAAAAGCTTTCCGAGCGCCTTGAGCTCATGAGGAAGGCGGAGCTGGAGTTTTCTCATTATTCTCAGGAGAAGGTTGACGAAATATTCAAGGCTGCGGCCACTGCGGCGAACATGGCCCGCATACCCCTTGCCAAGATGGCGGTGGCGGAGACAGGAATGGGTGTCGTTGAGGACAAGGTCATAAAGAATAACTACGCCTCCGAGTACATTTACAATAAATTCAAAAATACAAAGACCTGCGGAGTTGTTGAGGAGGACGAGGCCTTCGGATACAAGGTCATAGCTGAGCCCCTGGGGATAATTGCTGCAGTCATCCCCACCACGAACCCCACCTCCACAGCCATTTTCAAGGCTCTACTCGCTTTAAAGACGAGAAACGCCATAGTTATCTCCCCTCATCCCAGGGCAAAGGAGTGCACCATTGAGGCGGCCCGCATAGTATTGGAGGCTGCGGTGAAGGCGGGAGCCCCTGAAAACATCATAGACTGGATAGACGAGCCCACACTTGAGCTCACAAACGCGCTCATGCAGGAGGCTGATTGCATACTCGCAACAGGAGGTCCGGGCATGGTGAAATCCGCATATTCCTCGGGAAAGCCTGCCATCGGCGTGGGAGCGGGAAACACTCCGGTGATAATTGACGAGACTGCGGACATATGCTCTGCGGTAAGCTCCATAATCCACTCAAAGACCTTCGATAACGGAATGATCTGCGCCTCCGAGCAGTCAGTGACTGTCCTTGAGTCGGTCTACGACAGGGTGAAGGAGGAGTTTGCAAAGCGCGGCTGCTATATATTGAAGAAGGCGGAGAAGGAGAAGGTCGGAAAGACCGTGATAATAAACGGCGCTGTGAACGCAAAGATCGTAGGTCAGCCTGCTCCCTTTATAGCCGAGCTTGCGGGAGTGAAGGTCCCTTCGGACACAAAGGTACTAATAGGTGAGGCCGAATCCGTGGAGCCCACTGAGGAGTTCGCCCATGAAAAGCTCTCCCCCGTTTTGGCTCTCTACAAGGCAAAGACCTTTGACGAGGCAGTAAAGAAGGCCGAGCGCCTTGTGGCTGACGGCGGCTACGGACACACTGCCTCCCTCTACATAGATGTGAGGGAAAAGGAAAAGACCGAGTGCTTCTGCGAGGCCATGAAGACCTGCAGGATACTCATTAACACACCCTCCTCTCAGGGAGGAATAGGAGATCTCTACAATTTCAAGCTCACACCCTCCCTTACCTTGGGCTGCGGCTCATGGGGAGGAAACTCGGTTTCCGACAATGTGGGAGCAGGTAACCTTCTCAACTATAAAAAAGTCGCTGTAAGGAGAGAGAACATGCTTTGGATGAGGATGCCCAAAAAGGTATATTTCAAGAAGGGATGTATGCCTGTGGCTCTTGACGAGCTGAAGGCCTACTATGACAAGAAAAGATGCTTTGTGGTTACGGACAGATTCCTCTTTGAGAACGGATATGTAAGGCCCGTGGAGGAGAAGCTCTCGGAGATGGGCATTGAGTACACAGTATTCTCGGATGTTCAGCCGGATCCCACCCTTGAAAACGCGAGAAAGGGCGCCGACGCAATGGAGAGCTTCAAGCCCGACTGCATCATAGCCTTCGGAGGCGGCTCCGCCATGGACGCCGCAAAGATCATGTGGCTCCTATACGAGCACCCCGAGGCTTCCTTTGCCGATATGTCCATGCGCTATATAGATATAAGGAAGAAAGTCTACACCTTCCCCAAGATGGGAGAAAAGTGCCTCTTCATTGCGATACCCACCTCCTCGGGAACAGGCTCCGAGGTGACGCCCTTTGCTGTCATCACAGATGAGACCACGGGAGTAAAATATCCCATAACGGACTATGAGCTCATGCCTGACATAGCCATAATAGACACCGACAACATGATGAGCCAGCCCAAGGGCCTCACCTCGGCCTCGGGAATAGACGCCATGACTCATGCCCTTGAGGCTTACGGCTCAATGTTGGCCTCGGACTATACCGACGGCCTCGCCGTAAAGGCCATGAAGCTCATATTCGAGCATCTGCCCAAGGCTTATGAGGACGGTACAGATGTTACGGCGAGAGACCACATGGCAAACGCCTCCACCATAGCGGGAATGGCCTTTGCAAACGCCTTCCTCGGCCTCTGCCATTCCATGGCCCACAAGCTTGGAGCTTACCACCATCTCCCCCACGGAACGGCAAACGCTCTCCTTATAAATTACGTGCTTCAGTACAATGCCTCCGAGAAGCCTGTAAAGATGGGTACTTTCCCTCAGTATGAGTACCCTCACACCCTCTCACGCTATGCCGAGGCGGCAATGGCCTGTGGCGTCTCGGGAAAGGACGATGAGGAGGTATTCGAAAAGTTCTTAAAGAAGCTCACCGACTTGAAGCACAGCATAGGCATAAAGGATTCCATCCGCGATTACGGCATAGAGGAGAAGGACTTCCTCAAAACTCTCGACGAGATGACGGAGAACGCCTTCGATGACCAGTGCACCGGAGCGAACCCCAGGTATCCCCTCATGTCGGAGATCAAAAAGCTCTACCTCATGGCGTATTACGGGAAGGACTATGTGGAGCCCTCCGAGATAAGCGCAGAGGATATAAAGTAAGGGAATGTTTAAATTATAATATAAGATAAAAGAAACGAATATTATAAATATGAATACGCCTCCCCGAGCGGAAAGTATGATTTGTCAGGCCGAGCAGGGAGGCGGCTTATATTACTGTCAGTTTTATCAATCATAACATGAGATTATATACGCGGGGTAAAAACAATTGTTCGCACCGGAAAACCGGCAATAAAGTGATAAAAACGGTTGATTTATGAGGAGTGAGAATATATAATGCGATTATTACACGTCAATTTATTGATGTAATATGCTTTTCCGGTAAAGCGGGAAAGCAATGAAACATACAAAGGAGGAGAATTATGAAAAAGAGATTGCTTGGACTTTTTCTCTGCACAGCTCTTGCGGTGACTGTCGCATCAGGCTGCACAAAGAAAAACGAAGTCCTCGAGAGCTCTCAGGCTGCTGCGGCTGCAGAGTCAGGCAGTGAGGGCGCAGCTTCCGAGGAGACAGAAGCTCAGGTAGAGCAGAAGGAAGCTACCGAGGAGATGCTTAGAGCATTCGCAGATGTACCTGAGGACGTTGACCGCGAGCAGACTATCACCTATGCTCAGGGAGCAGACCCCAGAGGCCTTGATCCCGCCCTTGTCGATGACGGAGAGTCATCAAAGCCCATAGTACAGATGTACGAGGGACTTCTCAAGTTCGGAGACAGCACTACAGAGGTTGAGCCCTGCCTTGCAGAGAGCTGGGACATCAGCGATGACGGACTCACCTACACCTTCCATTTGAGAGAGGGCGTAAAGTTCCACGACGGAACAGACTTCAACGCAGAGGCTGTTAAGTACAATGTTGACAGACAGACTGTGAACGCTACAGCCGACATGGCTTACGGCTCATTCGTTTACGGAGACGTTGCAGAGTGCAATGTGATAGATGACTACACAGTAGAGTTCGTTCTCAATAAGGCAGTTACACCTTTCTTGAACAACCTTGCAATGAGCCTTGCGGCTCCCATGGTAAGCCCTACCGCATGTGAGGCAAACAATAACAACCTCAACGAGAATCCCTGCGGAACAGGCCCCTACAAGTTCGTAAGATGGGACAAGAACGAGTCAGTAGTTATGGAGCGCTTCGATGATTACTGGGGAGAGGCTCCCGTGGCAAAGACCATCGTGTTCAGGACCATAACAGACAACTCGGCGAGAGTCGTTGCCCTCACAAACGGAGAGGTTGACATAATCGACGGAATCGACGCAAATGTTGTTGATCAGATCACCTCGGCAGGCTGCAAGCTCTATCAGACAGAGGGAATGAACATCAACTACCTCGCTTACAACATGGACAGGATGACCGATCCTGAGGTCAGGAAGGCCCTTTCCGAGGCTATAAATGTTCCCGAGCTCGTAGCAAGCCTTTATCAGGGATATGCTTCGGAGGCAAATTCCATACTCCCCAGCTTCATGCCCGGATACAGCGCTGACGTAAAGCAGACAGCTTACAACCCCGAGGAGGCTCAGCAGATCCTTGCGGACAAGGGTATCACTTCCCTTAAGCTTATGACCTACACCAACCCCAGGCCCTACAACACAGCTACAGGCCAGACTCTTGCAGAGGCTCTTCAGGGATATTGGGCTCAGGTAGGCGTTGACGTTACTATCGACTCTTACGACTGGACCACATACAAGGAGAGGATCCCCTCAGGCGACTACGATATGTGCCTCTACGGATGGATCGGAGACAACGGTGACCCCGACAACTTCATGTATCTCCTTGCTCATGAGGATCCTACCATGAACGTTGCAAACTACAAGAATGAGGAGTTCAATGAGATGCTCTCTGCAGCGGCAGCGCTTCCCAACGGAGACGAGAGGAATGCGGCTTACGCAGAGATGGAGCAGCTTGTTGCGGATGATAATGTATGGCTTCCCATCTCACACCAGCAGAACCTCTCAGGCTACGTTTCAAATGTGCAGAACTACATTGCACATCCCACAGGAAACGTATATCTTGCAAAGACATACAAGAACTAAATAATTAGTATTTAAGTAAAGCCAAGTCAGATCCAAAAGGCTGATTTTAGGTGCCGCAGAGTCCGAGCAAACCTGAAATCAGCCTTTGCTACGGTAAGTAAAGGCTCATCTTTCGAGGCAGAGAAAGGATAAAAGATGTTAAAGTATATAGGAAAAAGATTATTGATGCTGATACCGGTATTATTCGGGGTATCTCTCATAGTTTTCTTTTTGATGCGTGTCTGCGCTCCGGATCCGGCGCCCATAGTCCTCGGACAGCATGCGACTCAGGAGAGCATGGACGCGTGGAGAGAAGCAAACGGACTCAATGATCCCATAGTCGTTCAGTATATAGATTTCATCAAGGGCGCCCTCACAGGAGATCTGGGGACCTCATATTTCACAAAGGCTCCTGTAACCGAGGAGATCATGGCGAGATTTCCCGCTACAGTGGAGCTCGCTCTTGTGGCTATAGTCCTCGCCTCCCTCTTGGGAGTGGGGGTTGGAGTCATATCCGCGGTGAAGAAGAACTCCATATTCGATAACGGAGGTATGCTCCTCTCTCTGGTGGGTGTGTCGGTACCTATATTCTGGCTGGGAATAATGCTCATAATACTTTTTTCGGGAACCATGCATCTTTTGCCCTCATCGGGAAGGATAGACCCTGCATTAAGGCCCGATACCATCACGGGATTTATGCTTATAGACTGTCTCCTGCAGGGTGACACGGAGGCCTTTTGGGACGCCTTCAGACATATGGTGCTTCCGGCGGTGACTCTGAGCCTATATTCCATGGCGATAATCGCAAGGATGACCCGATCGAGCATGCTTGACACCCTGAAGCAGGACTATATCCGCACAGCAAAGGCAAAGGGTATATCCGACGGCAAGGTGGACACGAAGCACGCTCTGAGGAACGCCATGATGCCCATAGTTACGGTAATAGGCCTTCAGCTGGGATCCCTTCTTGGAGGAGCGGTGCTCACGGAGTCGGTGTATTCCTGGCCCGGCCTCGGAAACTACACGGTACAGTGTATCATGAAGTCAGACTTCCCCGTTATTCAGGGAGTGGTGCTTCTCATAGCTGTGATATTCGTTCTCATGAATCTTCTGGTGGACGTGCTCTACGCCTTCCTGGATCCGAGAATAAAGTACGCAAAGAAGGAGGTGTAAGGATATGGCTTTCGGAAAAAAGAAAAATCAGACGAAGGCGTCAGTGGACGGTAACGGCGTCGTTATAGAAAAGCCCGAGTCAAGGCTCAAGGTAATGTGGGATACGTTAAAGCTTAACAAGGCAGCAGTAGCCGGACTTGTGGTCATAGTAATATTCCTGTTTCTTGCAGTGTTCGGAGACCTCCTTGCACCTTGGGACCCCGAGTATTCAAATATGTCCCTTGCCTTCATACCTCCCTGCGCCGACCACTGGTTCGGAACCGACCAGCTTGGAAGAGATATATTCTCAAGAGTGCTCTCGGGAACGAAGGTATCTCTTTTCGTGGGACTTGCCGCCGTGGCCTACTCTCTCATAATAGGAACGGTGCTGGGCTCCATAGCGGGATATTTCGGAGGAAAGACGGATCTCATAATAATGAGATGTATGGACATAATGCTCTCCATACCCTCCATACTCCTTGCCATCACACTTATGGCGGCATTGGGAAAGGGCCTTGACAAGGCCATAATAGCCATAGGTACCGTGTCCATACCTGAGTATGCCCGTATAGTGAGGAGCTCCATACTCTCGGTAAAGGAAAACGACTATGTGGCTGCGGCGAAGGTTATAGGAAACTCCGACAGGAGGATAATCTTCGTCCACATACTTCCCAACGTGATCTCCTCCATAGTGGTGAGAGCTACCCTCGGCATCTCCACAGCCATACTTGACACAGCGGCTCTGGGCTTTTTGGGAATGGGAGTTCAGCCTCCCATGGCCGAGTGGGGCGATATGCTGGGCAGGGCGAGAAGCTACATATTCTCTGCTCCCTACACCCTCGTCTTCCCGGGACTTATGATAACCATAGCTGTGCTTGCATTCAATCTTTTCGGAGACGGCCTGAGAGACGCCCTCGATCCGAAGGAAAGGGTATAGGGGGTGCAAAATGCTTCTTGAAGTAAAAAACCTTGAAACGGAATTTAAAGTAAAAAGAGGCCTCGTAAAGGCCGTAAACGGCGTGAGCTTCGAGATAGAGAAGGGCGAGATACTGGCTGTAGTCGGGGAGTCCGGCTCCGGAAAGAGCGTTACCTCCCTCTCGGTGATGGGCCTTATCGAAAAGCCCGGAAGGATCAGTAAGGGAGAGATAATATTTGACGGAAAAGATCTGACGAAGCTTTCCAAGAAGGAGATGCAGGCCATAAGGGGCGACAAGATATCCATGATATTCCAGGAGCCCATGACCTCCTTGAATCCTGTCTATAGGATAAAGGACCAGATAATGGAGAGCATACTCACCCACACGAAGATGACGAAGAAGGAGGCGGAGGAGCACGCCGTGGAGATGCTCCGCCTTGTGGGCATACCTGATCCGGAGAGGAGAGCTGAGGACTATCCCCACCAGATGTCCGGAGGAATGCGTCAGAGAGTCATGATAGCCATGGCCCTCGCCTGCAATCCCGAGCTCCTTATAGCCGATGAGCCCACCACGGCCTTGGACGTGACTATACAGGCTCAGATACTTGACCTTATAAACAGCCTCAGAGAAAAGCTCAACATGTCCGTGCTTCTAATAACCCACGATCTGGGTGTGGTGGCCGAGACAGCGGACAAGGTTGTTGTAATGTATTGCGGAAGGGTAGTGGAGAAGGGAACCGTGGAGGATATATTCACGGACCCCCGCCACCCCTACACGAGAGGGCTCCTCGACTCCATTCCCAGGATGGACAAGGACGTAAAGCCCCTCTATATGATAAAGGGGATCGTCCCTGACCCCACGAATCTGCCCAAGGGCTGCCCCTTTGCGGACCGCTGCGACAGATGTATGGATAAGTGCAGGGAAGCCATGCCCAAGCTTGTGAAGACAGGCGAAGGAAGGGCTGTCAGATGCTTCCTCGAAAATGATGACGTTGAGGAGGAGTAAGCCATGAGTGAAGAAAAAAAAGAAGTCCTCTTGGAAGTGAAAAACCTGAAAAAGTATTTCACCCTCGAGTCCGATATATTCGGAAGGCCGAAGACCGTCCTCAAGGCGGTGGATGACGTGTCCTTCAAGATATATAAGGGAGAGGCCTTCGGACTTGTTGGAGAGTCCGGCTGCGGAAAATCCACTATAGGAAAGATGCTGGTGGACCTCTACAAGCCCACGGCGGGACAGATCATATACGAGGGAACCGACCTTGCGGCTCTCCCGGAGAAGCAGAGGAGAAAGTACTGCAAGGACATACAGCTCATATTTCAGGATCCCTATGCTTCCCTGAATCCGCGAAAGACCATAGGGGACATCATAGCGGAGCCCATAAGGATAAACAAGCTCCTTCCCGAGGATAAGATAGAGGACAGGGTAAATTATCTTTTGGAATGTGTGGGCCTTGCAAACCACCAGAGAAACAGATACCCCCACGAGTTTTCGGGAGGCCAGAGACAGAGAGTGGGAATAGCGAGAGCCCTTGCTGTAGAGCCCAAGCTCATAGTCTGCGACGAGCCTGTATCGGCCCTTGACGTGTCTATTCAGGCCCAGGTGTTGAACCTCCTTGACGAGCTCAAGGACGAGTTCGGACTCACCTACCTCTTTATAGCTCACGGCTTAAATGTGGTTAAGCACATAAGCGACAGAGTAGGAGTTATGTATCTCGGAAAGCTCATGGAGATAGCGGGGAAAAAGGAGATATACGACGAGCCCTTAAATCCCTACACTCAGGCTCTGCTCTCCGCCATACCCTCTGTGGATATAAAGAACAGGAAAAAGAGGATAATCCTCTCGGGAGACGTGCCCACACCCATAAATCCCCCCAAGGGCTGCCGCTTCTGTTCAAGGTGCTTCGACAAGTGCGAAAACTGCGACACCGTTGAGCCTGAGCTTAAGGACGTGGGAGGCGGACACTTTGTTGCCTGCCATCATTTTGATGAAAAGTAAGTGGGACATAAATCGGGCGTCAGCTGTTTCCGGTTAAGTCCTTTGGAATTTTGTGTATCTTTAATATGTAATATATGACTGAAAAGAGGAGCATGGCAAGGCTTATCCACTGAGAGGTGGAGAACATAAGCCATACTCCTCTTTCGTTGTCGTCATACCTGAAAAATTCCAAAATAAATCTCACGGAGGCATAAAGAAGGACGTAGAGCCAAAGGCAGTGAGCCCTGAGCCTTCCTGGCCGGTTTGAGCAATAGAGAAGTACTGCTGTGATAACGAGGTCGCACAGGGCCTCCGCAGCCTGCACGGGAAAGAGCCCTATGTTTCGCGGAGCAAAGGGCGAGGCGGTATATGTGACGCAGAGGGGACCGCTGTAGGGTGCTCCGTAGCAGCAGCCTGCCATGAAGCAGCCCATGCGTCCGAAGGCGTGGGCAAGGGGAAGGCAGGGTATTCCCGCCGTCACATAAGGCCAAAGCTCTATCTTAAAGATGTGAGCTCCTGCAAACAGAGCGGCTATGCCGCCTATAAGGCCTCCGTAAAAGACGAAGCCGCCGCCGAAAAGCATTTGAAGGTAGGCGGGGTCCGAGAGCCTTTCGGGCTCTATGTCTTTGAAGGAGACTATGAGGTACAGAAGCTTTGACCCTAAAATCCCTCCCAAGGCGCCAAAGCAGGCGAGAGTTATAAAGTCCCCATAGGACAGCTCATGTTTTTTACATTGCAAAAGGCCGAGGGCGGCTCCCGTCCCGACCCCGAGGACTATAAAAAAGCCGTAGTAGGGTATGGTGCGCCCAAGCACATTAAAATCTATTCCCATATTTTCCTCCGGTAAAAATAAAAGAGCCCGAGGGTATGAACTCCGGGCTCCTTACAAATATCCTGTGGATGCATTATGCCATAGCAAGTGTGCCTAAGCAAGCTGCGCAGGCGAGGAAGAAAAGCACGCAAAGAACAGTTCCGATGATGGAACAAACAAGTCCGGCTGTAGCAAGGCCCTTCTTTTCGGGATCCTTTCTTCCCTGTACTCCGAGGATGATTCCTATTATACCGATTATAGCGCCTGCCCAGCCCCATGCGGAAACGAACAGTCCGATTACAATTGATATAATACCCAAAACCAATGAAGCAACTGCCATACTCATAAACCTCCGTATTAATAAAGAATGTGTTTTCAGACGACATCATTATATACATATATACTCGGATAGTCAAGTATACTTTACTTTTCCCGGCACCATGGTATAATATCCTATTATCCTCAAAATAAATACTTTTGGAGAGTTTATATGCACAATTATTTGAGGGCCATAGGCCTGCACCAGCTTAAGAACAATACAGACCTTGACAACTTCCTCTTTAACGAGGTCATAAGAGAGGGAAACCTGAGCTCGGAGTTCGCCTCCGAGGGAGGCTCCGTCATAAGGGAATACAGATTAAAGACAGGGGAGGGCATAGGCGTATGCGCTCTCGTGGAGAGCTTTCGCTCAGGGAGACAAAACGTGAGCTGCTTCCCCTATTTGTATAATCCCGACGTCTCCACAAAGGAGATATGCATAGTGGAGCGCTATACCGACAAGGAGAGCCTGGCAGGGCTTACCGACGAGTACAAGATAGGACTTTCCCTCATATTTTTTGTGAACAACCCTTGCGACTACAGGCTCCTTCCCGATGCCGGCAGGCAGACGGAATTCCGCGGCACGTATCTTTCTGCCTTCTGTAATTCCGGCACGGTGCTTTTGCCCATTTTAAGCTATGAGCCCTCCGAGGACATGCTCAGGAAAAAGCGGGAGCAGGACAGCCTCATAGAAAAGGCCAAAAACGGAGACGAGGAGGCCATAGAGACCCTCACAGTTGCGGATATGGACGCCTATTCTCAGGTATCAAAGAGGATAGAGAGCGAGGACCTGTACTCCATTGTGGAGTCCAGCTTTATTCCCTGCGGCGTGGAGTGCGACCTTTACTCTGTGCTCGGCGAGATAACGGACGTAAAATCAACTGTGAACACATATACGGACGACAAGATATATAAGCTTAAGGTCGTGAGCAATGAGATAGAATTCCGCCTTGGCATAAGGGAGGCGGACCTTCTGGGCGTGCCGGAGAAGGGCAGGCGCTTTAAGGGAAGGATCTGGCTGCAGGGCAGGGTGGATTTCACAAATCCCGTGCTGCCCGGGGAGGAATAAAATACAATGCGGACTCTTAAAGGGATATTGAGCCAAGGGCTCGGATTTATATTTGCCATATGCGTGATATTTACCCTTCTCATTACCTCAGTGGAGGCAGTGTGCTATTACATACCGGGATATTTTGAGAGGGAGTATGAGAAGTACGACGTCCTCTCCTCTCTTCCCGAGATGACTATGAGCGAGGAGGATGGTCTCATGAAGGTGACGGAGCACATGATGGCCTACCTCAGGGGAGACGAGGAGGAGCTTCAGGTTGAGGCCCTTATGGACGGAGAGATGAGAGGCTTCTTTACCGACAGAGAGATAGCTCACATGGAGGACGTGAGGGATCTTTTTGTGGGGGCCATAGTTCTCAGGCGCGCCGCTGTAGCTGCGGCGGCAGCTGCTGTGGCAATACTTGCGCTTATTTTAAGGAGCGGTCGGGAGGTCCTTTGCGCCCTGTCAAAGGGTATTCTTGCGGCAACGGCGATTTCCGCTGGGGCCTGCGGTGTTTTGGGAGTGATATTCGCAACGAATTTCTCCGAGGCCTTTGTAACCTTCCACCACATATTTTTCGACAATGATCTGTGGATATTGGATCCGAGGGTGGACATGCTGGTAAATATCGTCCCGGAGGGCTTTTTCTTTGACACGGCTGCGAGGATACTGGGACTCTTTTTGGGGTCGGTGCTCTTTCTGTGCGCCCTGAGCATCATATTTTTAAAGAGGAGAAGATCGGCAGGCAAAGCCCTTGAAGCCGAAAAGGGAAAATTAATTTAATTTAGCCTTGATAAAAGAGTTATCGCTATGCTATAATATCATAGTTTCGAGAGAAACCTTATAGTGTGTTTCCGTAGCTCAGCAGGATAGAGCGTTCGCCTCCTAAGCGAAAGGTCGTGCGTTCGAATCGCATCGGGAACATAAAGTGGGCGTGTGAAAAACTTTTGTTTTTTCACACGCCCTTATTCTATTTCTTCTGCGGCTTCTTCCGCTTCTTCCATTCCAAGCCAATCTTCAAAGGACTTTCCGGAAATGCGGATGGTATAAGGCCTCCCGCGCCGGGTGAGGCTATTTACAATGAGAAATCATTGGAAGTCATCAGGTAAACATTGTGCGAAGTCGAACGCCATACTCCTAAGCGTGAGGCCTGCGGTTCGAATCCTCTCTGAGACGTTCACAGAAATTGTCCGACAGCGGAAAGGCTATCGGTTTTTGTCAAAAGATTCGCGTGTCTAAGTTGTCACTTGCGGCAAACTTTTAGCCACGATCCTTTCCTGCAATCGTCACATATTTTTGTTTGGGGCTTTTGGGCTTCTCCGGAATTGTCAGTCGGATCGCTCCGCATTTCACTAATGGGTCCAGATACTTGTGTAGCGCATACTGTGCCGATGGAATATTCAGGTATTCAATTACTTCTTTCCGAGTTTTCGGATTCTGACAGAAAGCAAGCAGACCCTTGGGATCGTAAGCGGTGTCCTGCTGCGTCACTTCCGCACTTTCCTTCCGTTCATGCCGAATTGGCTCACGCTGATTATAAAGCGTGACGATGAAGGTGCCTCTGCGATCCGAAAAAACAGGCTCCGGGAGGGACAACTCTGCCATGGCATGTCGAATACGAGGGATTCCTGAATAGCGGTTTTCAGTCTGTTCCAGCACCTCCATGGCTGTGACCATGACAGGATTTCTTGTGTCCGGCTGTATATGCCCTAGCTGATCCACCGTCAGCCTTCCGTAAAGTCCGCCGGGATTTGAGATTTCCAACCGATCTGCATACATGGTCAGCTGAATTGGCATTCCTTCGGTGTGGATGCTGTAATCTCTGTGAACCAAGGCGTTCAGCACCACTTCACGGACAGCATCCATGGGGTATTGCGGGGTATCCCGCCTCGCTCCTGTCTTCGGATCGATCGTGGTAGCTGTCCGCATGTTGGTGCGGATAAAAGCCAAACTTCCTTCCAGCATTTCCGGAAGGGTCCCTTCAATGCGCCGGCTGTCCGTAAATCGCTGTCCGGTTTCATCCAAAATTCCCATCTCCGTACTGGGTACGCAGGTAGCGATCACACTGAGCTGTGGAAAAAATGCCTGCGGGTAATAGCCAAACAGCATAACTGCCGACAAGGTCACTTTTCCATTCTTCATAACCCCTGTCAGCTCATAGAGCTGTTCCGTTGGAACTGTTTCCAGGTGGGGACGGTTTTTTTTCTTCCGCAGAAGGTAATCCTCCAGTTTCGTTGGATCCAGCGTTTCCAAGGAGGCTCCCGCCACTTCTCGAATATCGTCCCGATATTTCTTACGGAAAGCCTCATAGCTGTAAACCTCATATTCGGTCATTGGCTTATCCGCGTCTCCCACGCGAATATAGGACCCCTGCAATCGGCCTTTTGCCGTTTTAAAGCAAGGTCTCTCCGTTATATCCACCGGAGGGATCTCCGCCGAGACAAACACCTTTTCCTCTTCTGCATATACAGTAAAAACAGGGCGCACGACCGGCGTCATCTGTTCACCATATTCCATCACCCTTTTTTGCAAGTCCTGTGGGTCATATACGCCTACTTTGGCAAAGTTCTGTTTCTCATCCAAGCCAAACACCAGCGTTCCACCACTGTCCTGATTAGAAAACGAGGATAACGTGTCATATAACTTTTCCGGACAGCCCTTGTGTGCTGCCTTCACTTCCACAATCTGTTCTTCACATTTTCGATTTTGAATCTTGACAAGTAGCTCTTTCAGTTCAGTTTCTACCATGGAGATTCACCTCCTAGTTAATATTGTATAGATTTCCATAGAAATGTCAACTTAGTTCTTGATAATCTTAAGAAACGGAAGACAATGATCTTCACATTCTGACAGAAAGTTAAGTCGTCTTCTTGACATCTTCACTTTTTTCTTATGTTTCGGTTTATTTTTTTCTGCCGAAATGAAAAAAAGATGGTTGGTTATTCATTAAGCATCAAATTCTTTTTGTTTTTAAAGTCGATTTATCTGTTCTCGTTCGATCTGAAGTAATCCTTTGTTTTGCACTGCCCACCCTTGCCAATTTCGATCATTTCGTTGGCCTAAACAAAATGATCCTCCTTTCCGGGTTTTCGTGAGTGATCACCGGGCTCCTAAGCGAAAGGTCGTGCGTTCGAATCGCACCGGGAACATAAAAGAAGCTATTGTACAATAAACAAAACATAGCTCCAAATCGGACTTTGCGGATTGATTTATGCAAAAAATGTAATAAAATCTGAATTATTCACTTTTATCCGGTAATGATCCGAGAAGAAAGGAGCTTTTATGTTCAGAGACGACATCTTGGTAATTGCATCGGCGGCTGAAGGAAAATCCGCATTTTTCAGATCCTCGAAGTTCAAATATCTTCTGGCCTCGGCACTGGCAGGCCTGTTCGTGGGCTTCGGAGTGTTGGCTATGGCCACCATAGGAGGCGTACTCACAGGAGTCGCCCACCCCATGACAAAGCTTTTGAACGCCTTCGTATTTCCTGTTGCCCTGAGCCTTGTGATATTTGCGGGGGCCGAGCTCTTCACAGGAAACACCTTCGTAATGACTATAGGAGTCTTGGAAAAGAGGATATCTCTATCGGAGCTTGTAGGAGTCTGGCTGCTCTCATATATCGGCAATTTTGTCGGCTCATTTCTCTGCGCCGCCGCGTTTATAGGGACCGGGCTTGCCACAGGAGATACTCTGTCCTTTATACTTTCTACCTCCGCTTTAAAGATGACCATGTCCCCCGAGGCCCTCATATGGAGAGGCGTGCTCTGCAATATCCTTGTCTGCCTTGCCGTGTGGTGCAGCAACAGGATGAAGACCGAGAGCGGAAAGCTCATACTCATATTTTGGTGTATCTTTACTTTCGTGATCTGCGGCTTTGAACACAGCGTGGCAAATATGACCATGCTGTCTCTGGGAGTGCTGCTCCCCCATTCGGAAACCGCCATATCCCTCTCGGGGCTTTTCTACAACCTGTTTTTTGTATCTCTCGGAAACACTATAGGGGGAGCGATAGTTCTGGGGATGTCATATCATGTAATTGCAAAGCATTGAAACGACATAAAAGGTAATTGCTGAGCTTGCGGACAAAGATACAAAAAGCTACAAAAAATGAATAAATCCTACAAAGACAAGGTACAAATTTCGGTATGCATAGTAAAAAATGCAATAAATAGTTGTTATATATGCAAAATGTTGACGGTTATTCCTTGCATTCCTGATTTTGTTATGGTAAAATTAACCAACTTAATAAAAAGATGAAGGCAAACGGAATTAAAGCTCCGTTTGTTTTCGTCTTAAAATTAGAGTAGAGGAGAGAAAAATGAGTAACGAATTGTTAACTGTTTTGGCGGCGGTAGCGGCCATTCTCGCGCTTGTGTTTGCATTCTCGATGATTGCATTCGTCAGCAAGCAGGATGCGGGAACAGACAGGATGAAGGAGCTGGCCCACGCCATCCACAGCGGAGCGAGAGCCTTCCTTTTTGCAGAGTACAGAGTGCTCGTAGTATTTGTCATAGTTCTTTTTGTGTGCATTGCGGTGGGCATAAGTCCCGTCACAGCCGTATGCTTTGTGTTCGGAGCCCTCGCCTCCGTGCTTGCCGGCTATATCGGAATGGACGTTGCCACAAAGGCTAACGTGAGGACCGCTGCGGCGGCAAAGAACGGCGGCAAGGCCAAGGCCCTGCAGGTTGCCTTCAGAGGCGGATCTGTAATGGGAATGTGCGTTGTAGGCCTCGGACTTCTGGGCTGCGCCCTTATCTACCTTGTCACAGAGAATGCGGATGCTATAATGGGCTTCTCACTGGGAGCATCCTCCATAGCTCTCTTTGCCCGTGTGGGAGGCGGTATCTACACCAAGGCCGCTGACGTGGGAGCAGACCTTGTGGGTAAGGTCGAGGCAGGTATCCCTGAGGACGATCCCCGTAACCCTGCAGTTATTGCCGACAACGTTGGCGACAACGTTGGTGACGTTGCAGGTATGGGAGCAGACCTCTTTGAGTCCTATGTTGGAGCTATAGTTTCAGCCATCACTCTCGGACTTATCGATGCGACCTATGCTCAGGGCGGCATGGGAGCCGTGTTCCCCCTTGTGCTTGCAGGCGTGGGCATCATCGCCTCCATCATCGGAAGCATGTTCGTAAAGGGCGGAGAGAATACAAACCCCGCCAAGGCGTTGAACGGCGGTTCATACTTCGCGGCAGCTGTAGTCGTTGTGGCCTCCATAGCCCTTTCCATGTTCTTCTACGGAACTCTCAACGCGGCTTTCGCCATCATAGCGGGACTTATTGTAGGACTTGTAATAGGTAAGGTAACTGAGATATATACCTCGGGAGATTACAGCTCTGTTAAGCAGATAGCCGAGTCCTCACAGACAGGCCCTGCCACCAACATAATAACAGGTATATCTGTGGGAATGCTCTCCACAGCGGTGCCCATACTTTTCGTGGCCCTTGGAATCTTTGTGGCTTATCACTTCACAGGCATCTACGGCATAGCTCTTGCAGCCGTCGGAATGCTCTCGACAACAGGTATCACCGTAGCCGTTGACGCTTACGGACCTATAGCGGATAATGCCGGCGGAATCGCCGAGATGAGCCATCTGGATCACTCTGTCCGCGAGATAACAGACCAGCTTGACGCCGTAGGAAACACCACAGCGGCCATGGGTAAGGGCTTTGCAATAGGCTCTGCGGCCCTCACAGCTCTTGCACTTTTCGTATCCTACTCCGAGGTCGCATTAAATGCGGGAGAGGACGCAATTATAAACATCATGGATCCCATGGTTACCATAGGACTCTTCATAGGAGCTATGCTTCCCTTCGTATTCTCTGCATGGACCATGTCCTCGGTATCAAAGGCTGCCTACAGCATGATCGAGGAGGTAAGACGTCAGTTCAGAGAGATCCCCGGAATCATGGAGGAGAAGGCGAAGCCCGACTATACAAAGTGCGTTGACATCTCCACAAGGGCTGCCTTAAGAGAGATGATAAGGCCGGGTATATTGGCGGTGGTTGCACCCCTTGCAATGGGACTTATCCTCGGGCCCGAGGCTCTGGGAGGAATGCTTGCGGGATCCCTCATAACAGGCGTTCTCATGGCTATATTCCTTTCAAACGCGGGAGGAGCTTGGGACAATGCAAAGAAGTACATTGAGGAAGGAAATTACGGCGGAAAGGGCTCAGAGCCCCACAAGGCTGCTGTAGTCGGAGATACTGTAGGAGATCCCTTCAAGGATACCTCAGGACCTTCCATCAACATCCTTATAAAGCTCATGACCATCATTTCACTGGTGTTCGCGCCTATCATCGCGCAGGTGGGCGGACTGATAAAGTAATCGCATAATAAGAAAACGGATATCCTTTGTGAAGGTTCACACCTCACCCCAGGGTATCCGTTTTTTGCTGCTTTTATTTATGTTTTATTCTATAAGCCTATAACTCTTTCTTGTTTTTTATCCTGTAAGCCTGTTTCTTCTTTATTGGTGGCCTTCTTTCAAGCGGCCTTCTATTTCCTTCTTCCCCTTCTTCGGGGCTTTTCAAACATTTTGTTCTGTATGATCATGTCCATGTCCATGGTCTGTTTTCTTGTCATATCCTTGGTGTGGTGGAGCCTGCGGGATCTCCTCTTTGCTCTGGCTCTGGCCTCCCTCTTCTCATTCTGAAGGAGTATGAAGCCTATTACAAGCACCGCCGCGAGAGCCGCCAACACTCCCAAAAAGATCTTTATTATAAATGAGTTTACTGTTATTCCGAAAATGACCTGATCCTCCGAGAGGAACCCGTGCACCTTGGAGAGCAGGGATACGCCTCCCCCTGTCTCGGCCGGCATAAGCTCCTCATTTACCTCTATGCTCGGAGTCTCGGCTTCAGGCGAAGCCTCGGAGAGGTGCCCGGAGGGAGGTGTCTGCTCTGATGCCGAAGGGCTTTGGACTGCGGCCTCCGCGACAAGGGCGCCCGCCGCTTCTTCGGGTGAGCTCTCCTCCTGTGCCAAAAGCGGATCCTCATTCAGGGCCTCAAGCTCGGAGCCCAAGCCGGTTATAGCGCTTGTGAGATATGCCCTCCCTACAGCTCTGTCGCCGTAATAATAGTTTATTTTGGCTATCGCCTTCGAGTCGTCCTCTCTCTCCTTCTCGTCGAGATCAAATACGAGCTCGGTTTGCAGATCCGAAAACTCGGCCTCCACGGGAAGGATGACGTTGCTGTCGGGGTTTAAGTTTATGTCCACAGTGTTAAGGAGCGGAAGCCCCATGACAGTCATATCGTTTTTGACTGAGGAATACTTTTCATCGTTCTCGCTGATGTTTAAGGATTTGAAATTGTCGTAGCCGAAATCCAGCATCTTGGCGGTGTCCTCATACTGGGTGAGGTGTCCGTTAAGAATAACGGCTATCAGCCTCATGCCGTCCTTCTCGCAGGCCGTGACCAGAGTGTTTCCCGCCGTGGTGGTAAATCCCGTCTTTCCCGCGAAGACTCCGGGATAATAGTAGTAGGAATTTCTCTTGAGCATCTTGTGCTTGGCATAGACTGTATTCCAGGGATCGTTGGGGTCCGGATAGCGCTTTATGGGAGCGTGGGTGTAATAGAGGCTCCCCTGTATCTCACAAAAAACGGGGTTATCCACAGCCGCCGCCATGATAAGGGCCATGTCCCGGGCGGTGGTATAGTGATCGGGGTCTGTAAGTCCCGAGGGATTGTTGAAGTGTGTCCCTGTACACCCCAGCTCTGCGGCTTTCGCGTTCATCATTGCCACGAAGGCCTCACGGCTGCCCCCGACGTGCTCCGCCAGAGCGTTTGCCACGTCGTTTGCGGATTGGAAAAGGAGGCAGTAGAGGCAGTCCCTGACTGTCAGCCTGTCCCCTGCCGAGGCGCCTATGATGGTGGAATTATCCTCCTCATAGGCCACAGCCTCCTCGGAGAAGGTCACCATCTCCTCAAGGTCACAGTTTTCTATGGTCAAAAGGGCGGTCAGCACCTTGGTTATACTTGCCGGGTAGTAGGGAGTGTCGGGATTTTTGGAGTAGAGCACGGTCTTTGAATCGGCGTCCATAAGACAGGCTCCCTCCGCGTCTATGTAGCAGCCTGAGGGCCAGTCCGCCACGGCTCCGTAGGCGCTTTTTTGAAAGGGCGCGGAGAGGGGAAGGACTGCCATAAGACAGGCCATGGCACAGACTGCCGCTTTTTTAAATCTTTTTATATCAATCATCTTCTTTGCTCACCTCATCGTCAGCGGGAACCTCTGAAGCCTCAGGCTCTTTTCTTAAGGGGAAGCTGACGTTAGCCTTATACAGATCGCCGTCTATCTCTATGGTGAACTCTCCGCCCTGAAGCTTTGTGAGACTTTGAGCTATAGAAAGCCCAAGGCCGCTCCCCTCGGTGGTCCTGGAGACATCGCCTCTCACGAAACGCTCTGTGAGCTCGTCAGGACTTATGTTAAGCTTTGCAGCGGAGATGTTCTTGATGGTAAAGGTCACCTTTCCTTCGCTGATGACTACGTCCACGTATACTCTTGTCCCCTTGAGGGCGTACTTTGCCGCGTTATTGTAGAGATTTTCCAATACTCTCCACAGCCTTCTGCCGTCGGCCTCGATCACGGCGGGCTCGTCAGGCACGGTGCACAGAAGCTCCAGAGTAGCGTCCGAAAACTTGTCTTCAAATTCGGCGTTTGTCTGCAAAACAAGCTCCACCAGATCTATGGGAGCTATATCGAGCTTCAGATTTCCGGAGCTTGCCTTCGATACCTCCACCAGATCCTCGGTGAGAGTTTTAAGGCGCTTGGATTTGTTGTCGAGTATCTCTATGTAGGAGTTTATCTTCTCGTTGTCTATGTGCTCCCTCTTAATAAGATCCACATAGTTAATTATGGAGGTCAGAGGGGTCTTTAAATCGTGGGAGACGTTGGTTATGAGATCGGCCTTAAGCCTCTCGGATTTAACCTGCTCGTTTATAGCCTGAGAGAGGCCTGTGGATATATGGTTTATCTTTTGGGCGGTGGAGAGCTCCTTGCCCTTGAGGCCCTCAAGCTCTATCATATGTCCTATATCTCCCGAGGAAAGGCTGTCTATGGCGCTGTCGAACCTCTGAGAGGCCTTTGCGCGGTTGAAAAGCACGGAGAACACTACAGCGTCCGTGACTATCAGAAGTACGAGCATGACGGTGGCCGCAGTCTCATGGCGGGCATCCCCGCCCTTGACAAGCATAAATACGAAGGCGCCTGCCAGAGCGATGTTAAATACCGTAAAGCTTCCGTAGGTCAATATGAGAGCCGCGCTTATCCTTGCGTTGGAGAAATAATCCGACAATTTCTGCAGCCCCTTTGCTGTGAGGGAATTCTGCCATAGTGTTCCGGACTTATACCTTCTCAAAAGGGCGAGAAGCACCAATATGGCCACGCCATAGAGTATCATCGCGTGGATGAGCCGTCTCCAGTACTCCCATTGGTCCATGGGGAACAGCACATGGGAGACTCTGAGGGCTGTCTGATCCCCCACGACTCTCAGTATGATGTAAAGGGCTGCTGTCAAAAGGAGGTATATTCCCAGAGGCAGCTTGTCCGAGGCGGAAAGCTCCAATTCCTCTTTTTTTACAGAGAGATCATATCTGACAAGAGGTATGAAGGTCACCGCAGCCATTAGTATTCCGGCAGCCAAAAGAGCCATGGCGAAATAGGCCATATATATGTCCCCCGCGAAATCCTCCGAGGCGGCCTTGTAGGCGTCGTTATAGGGATAGGCTGTGTTCACTGACACGAAGAGAAAGTTCTCCGAAGGGTCCGCGTCCTCGTCAGGGGTCAGAGCGAGAAAGGTAAGGGCCTTCTCAGGCACGGGCTCTATGTTGGAGTCCGCGTCGGCCTCGGATCCGCTGACGTATATATACTTTTGATCTTCCCTAAGCTCCCTTAAGGAGACGGTGGTGTTAGTGTAGGAGGAGGGATCCCCGAAGGCGTCCGAATACCTCAGAGAAAAGCTCAGGTTCGAGGGATTCGATATGTAGGTGTCCCTGAAATCATAGTATTCGGCCAGCTTATTTACCACCTCCTCGGAGAGATCCTTGAGGGTGGTTATGCCCTGTCCCGGGCCGTAGGGCAGATTTTCAAAGTAATCCGGCTCGTAGTATTTGTAGGTGACTCTGAGAGATCCGTCTCCCGCGGGGGCCTGCCCCGAGGAGGATACGGTAGTCACATCGTGAGTCTTCGGATTAAAATAGTACCCGTATTTTTGAGCCGTGCTTATGAGCTCTCTGAGAGTGTAGGAGATATAGTCGCCGTTTTGCTCCGCATCGACCACTATATTGTCCATATCAGGTTCCCCGTCCGTCTCAAAGGCGTCCGCAAGACGGGCGTAGGAGAGGAGCTTTTCAATATCCTCGTCCACCATGGCGGAAAAGCCCGGAGAGTCCTCGAATTTCTTGTCGTTTACCCAGGAGACCCCGTAGCCGTAGGGAGAGCCCAAATATAATATACTCAGTCCTGCCGCAAACAGCAGGACTGAAAGAGTGTGAAGGATTATCAAAAGATTTTTTTTCATTGCTTTTCTATCTTATAGCCCACGCCCCATACCACCTTAAGGTATCTGGGCTCGCGGGGATTTATCTCGATCTTTTCCCTTATGTGTCTGATGTGCACCGCGACGGTGTTGTCGGCTCCTATGGCCTCCTCGTTCCATATCTGCTCGTAGATCTCGGCTATGGAGAAGACCTTTCCGGCGTTCTTTACGAGGAGGAGGAGTATATTGTACTCGATGGGAGTGAGCTTTATGAGCTCGTCATCCACATACACCTCCTTGTTGTCGTCGTTTATCATGAGGCCGCCGCAGCGATATACGGAGCTTCCGGTGCTGCCGCCGATGTTTCCCAGCTGAGTATATCTCCTGAGCTGAGATTTGACTCTCGCCACCAGCTCCAAGGGGTTGAAGGGCTTGGTGAGGTAGTCGTCCGCCCCGATATTAAGCCCCAGTATCTTGTCTGTGTCCTCGGATTTTGCCGAGAGTATAATGATGGGCACCGAGGAGGTCTCTCTTATCTTGAGAGTGGTCCTGATGCCGTCGAGCCCCGGCATCATCACATCCATTATTATGAGGTCCACCGAGCGCTTTTCAAGGATCTTGAGAGCGTCGTATCCGTCGTAGGCCTTGAGCACCTCAAAGCCCTCGCCGTTCAAATATATCGAAGTGGCCTCAACTATTTCCTTGTCGTCATCACATACCAATATAGTCTGCATACTTACTCCTTTCAGAATGCCTTATGCAAAGCCTTAGCCGAATATCCTCCATGCGACGATAAAGTTGTTTCTCCACCAGCTTGACAGAGATCTGTGAACCACTCGTCCGTTTGAGGAGGAGGCGTCTATGACGGTGCCTCCGCCTGCGGCTATGCCCACGTGACCGCTCACCACAACTATGTCTCCCGCCTGAATACTGTCAAAGCTTGAGATTCGCTGGTATCTCCCCGGGTTTCTCCATCCGGAGGAGGTGAGATAGGACTGGTTGACGCCCACCTGTCTGAGGCAGTAGTATACGAAGCCTGAACAGTCGAAGGAGTTGGGGCCCTTGGCTCCCCATACGTAGGGCTTGCCGAGATGCTTGGAGGCCTCGTTTACGAGAGCCTGAGCGGAGCCGCTTACCGTAGCGCCGCCCGAGCCCACCGATGATGAACCGCCGGAGCTCGAGGAGCCTCCCGAGCTTCCCCCTGATGATGAGGGGCGTCTGTTTCCGGAGCTTGAGGAGCCTCCCGAGGAGGAGCTGCTGCCCGCGGGCTTTTTCTTTGCGTCGGAGCTGTTGAGCTTGGCCATGGTCATGGCCCCCACCGTTCCGTCGGAGGAAAGTCCGTTTACGCTCTGGAAGTTCTTTACCGCAGACTCCGTGATGGAGCCGTAATATCCGGTAACGTTTGATGAGTTCAGATAGCCGAGGCTTGCAAGCCTCTGCTGTACCGTGGTGACCGCGCTGTTTTCGTCTCCCACTCTCAGGGCAAAGGATACAGCGTCCGGGCTGTCGAGGGCAAGTCTCGTGGAGGGACCGAGATATCCGTCCACCACCAGATCGTTGAAGGACTGGAACTGCCTCAAGGCCTCCATTGTGCCGTTTCCGAATTTGCCGTCGGGCTCGTCCGTGTAGTACCCCAGCTCCTTAAGCCTTGCCTGAGCCCTTCTTACGATCTCGCTCTCCTCGCCGAAGGCCACGAAGTTGGCCTTCACCTCATCGGAGTATAGAAGGTTTATGGTCTCCTTGCCCACGGCTCCGTCCTGAGACAGGCCGTTTACACTCTGGAGCTTTATTACCGCCTGCTCCGTCTCGTCGCCGAAGTGTCCTGTCACCGAGGAGGCATCCGCAAGGTAGCCCAGCTCATAGAGCCTCTGCTGTATCTGCGCTATGTCGTCTCCGTCTGTGCCCTTCACTACCTTGTAGTAGGGGGCGGAGGAGGAAAAGATCTTGTCCCAGGTCTCTGTGCCGCATATGCCGTCCTGAGTAAGCTCGTTTTGTCTCTGAAAGTGCATTACAGCCACCGCCGTGGCGTCTCCGTAAAAATCCGTAGGTTCGTCGTTGTCCATGTATCCCAGTGACATGAGCCTCTCCTGGAGCTCCATGACCACGGGATTTTGGTCCCCCTTCTTAAGCTGAGAGGGAGCAAGCTCGCTGTTGTCAGCCGCCGTCGTAACGTCCGGAAGCACCGGAAGCACCGCCCCGTCAAGGTCAAGCCTTGCAATACCTGCAGAGTCCGGGTCTCCCGAGGCGTCTATCACTATCTCCCCGACGGGAGTCACGTCCCCTGCGGTAACAGTCTCCCGAGCGCCGCAGCCGCAAATTAAAAGGCAGGACAGCACAAGGGGAAGTCCTGATAAAAATTTTTTCTTCATTAATTATACCTCGCAATTATCTAGAATTTTATCATAAATCGCCAAAGCAGACAACATAACAAAATTATAATAAAGTGTTACGAAAAAATAAAAATTATAAAAACCGAAAAACTTTTTTCTCCGCCTTTACAGGAATAGAATATTGTGATATTATGAAAAAAATTAATAGCTGAGAAGAAATAGGATCTTGTATATGAAATCTGTTATGGGAGCAGCAGCATATTACTTTTACTTTTACTTTACTTTCTCAAAGGTAAGGTCTGTTGGTGTTTGCTGCTGAAATACTTGAATCCGAGTTTTTATATCAAAGAGTTATCGGAGCTTCGCAGAGAACACTGCGGAGCTCTTTTTTAACAATAAAATGTCCATTTCAATTTAAAAGAGGTTTGCGGAGGAAAAGAGTATGATACTTGTAATGAAGGAAAACACTGACAGAGCCCAGATAGACAATCTGATTACATGGCTTAAGACTCAGGGAGTGGAGACCCACCTGAGCGAGGGAAGATTTCAGACCATATTGGGCCTTGTGGGAGACACGTCCAAGGTGGATGCGGATCTTTTAGAGGGGCTCGATATCGTTGAGAGCGTAAAGAGGATCCAAGAGCCCTTCAAAAACGCCAACAGAAAATTCCACCCGGATGACACCATAATAGATGTGGGCGGAAACCGGATAGGCGGAGGCTGGTTTCAGGTGATAGCGGGCCCCTGCTCAGTGGAGAGCGAGGAGCAGATATGCACCATAGCCATGGCGGTAAAGAAGGCCGGGGCGACCATGCTTCGAGGCGGGGCCTTCAAGCCCAGGACCTCCCCCTATGCCTTTCAGGGACTGAGAGCCGAGGGCCTTAAGCTTCTCTTAAAGGCCAAGGAATACTCGGGACTCCCCATAGTCACGGAGATAATGGACGCCTCCCACCTTCCCCTCTTTGAGGAGGTGGACGTGATACAGGTGGGAGCGAGGAACATGCAGAATTTCGAGCTTCTGAAGGAGCTGGGACACATAAGAAAGCCCATACTCTTAAAGAGAGGCCTTGCAAACACCATACAGGAGCTCCTCATGAGCGCCGAGTACATAATGGCGGGAGGAAACGAGCAGGTCATACTCTGCGAGAGAGGCATAAGGACCTTTGAGACCTACACCAGAAACACTCTGGACATATCCGCCATACCTGTGATAAAGGAGCTCTCCCATCTTCCCGTGATAGTGGATCCCAGCCATTCCACGGGAATGTCAAGGATGGTAAGGCCCATGTCGCTGGCCTCCGCCGCCGCAGGTGCGGACGGCCTCATAATAGAGGTGCACAATGACCCTCAGCACGCCCTCTGCGACGGCCCTCAGTCCATAACTCCCGAGGCCTTCGACTCCCTCATGCACGACCTTGACCCCATACTGGGAGTCGTAAACAAAAAGTACAGGTAGGGAGCCGGGATGAAGGCGGCTATAGTGGGCCTGGGCCTCATAGGAGGCTCCATGGCAAAGGCGATAAAGAGAGCAGGGGGCCACGAGGTCTACGGCTTTGACAGGGACGAAACAGTGATGAGGAAGGTTCTTTCCGAGGGAACGGCGGATCTTAGGCTCTCGGCGGAAAACCTCGGAGACTGCGAGCTACTCCTCATAGCTCTGTACCCCAAGGCGGCGGTGGATTTCGTCAGGGAACATATAGAGGACCTGCCCGAGGGGATAACCATAGTGGATCTGTGCGGAGTGAAGAAGGCCGTCATGGAGCCCATGGAGGAGGTGCTTCGAGGCAGGAGGGTAAACTATATAGGAGGCCACCCCATGGCGGGCACAGAGAGCTCCGGCTACACAAGCTCAAGGGCGGATCTCTTTGACGGAGCCTCCATGATACTTGTGGAGGGGGACTGTCCGGACAAGGCGGCGATAGAGAAGGCGGAGAGCTTCTTTTTGGAGCTTGGCTTCAAGGACATAACGAGGACCGGCAAGGAGGAGCACGACAGGATAATAGCCTTTACCTCCCAGCTGGCCCATGTGGTGTCAAGCGCCTACATAAAGAGCCCCACGGCCCTTCTCCACTACGGATTTTCAGCGGGGAGCTACAAGGATCTCACCAGGGTGGCGAAGCTCAACGAGACTATGTGGACCGAGCTATTCCTCGACAATTCCGGGTATCTTCTCGAGGAGATAGACGGCATATGCGAGAGGCTCTCACAATACCGAAGGGCCATAGCTGAGGGAGACAGGGACGAGCTTAAAAGGCTCCTTAAGGAGGGGCGTGAAATGAAGGAAGGGATAGACAGAGTATGAGAAGACTTGAGGTGAAGGCCTCCCGAAGCTACGAGGTCTTGATAGGAGAGGGGATACTTGAGGAGGCGGGGGCGAGGCTTAAAGAAGTTGCCTCTCCCAAAAAGACCGCCATCATAACAGACGACAGAGTCAGGGAGCTCTACGGGGACATCGTCGAAAAAAGCCTTAGAGATGCGGGCTTTGAGACGGAAAACTATGTCTTTAAAAACGGAGAGGCCTCAAAAACTATGGAGACCCTCTGGGATATACTTGAATTTTTGGCAAAGAAGGGACTTACAAGGAGCGATATGGTGATAGCCCTCGGAGGAGGCGTCCCCGGGGATGTGGCGGGATTCGCCGCGGCCTCCTACCAGAGAGGCATAAAATTCATGCAGATACCCACCACCTTCCTTGCGGCTATAGACTCCTCGGTGGGAGGAAAGACCGGGGTGGATCTCAAGGCGGGGAAGAACCTCGCAGGAGCGTTCTGGCAGCCCTCCCTGGTACTCTGTGATCACAGAACGTTGGACACACTCCCCGATGTCACCTTTTCAGACGGGGTGGCCGAGGGCATTAAATACGGGATACTCTCCTCGGAGAGCCTCTTTGAGAGCTTTGAGACAGGTGGATTCAGGGAAAACATGGAGGAGACGATATTTGAGTGCGTCTCCATAAAGAAAAGGCTGGTGGCCGAGGACGAGAGAGATAACGGAAGAAGGCAGCTGCTTAATCTTGGGCACACCTTCGGCCACGCCATAGAAAAGCTGAGCTCCTTTGAGATAACCCACGGCCATGCCGTGGCGGCGGGCACAGCAATAGCTGCAAGGGTGGCGAAAAAGCTCGGCCTCACAGGGGACGGAGAGGTTTTAAGGATAAGAGAGTGTCTTGAGAAAAACAACCTTCCCACAGGGACAGACATGGAGCTTAAGGATATAGCCGAGGCGGCTCTCTCGGACAAAAAGAGGAGAGGAGATCGGATAACCCTCATACTCCCTGAGGCCATAGGAAGCTGCAGGCTATACCCTGTGGACAAATCAGAGCTTCCGGGGCTGCTTGAGGGCTGCCTGAGATAATGAGGGGAGAGGAGATTTAAGCTATGGATATAAAGATATCCCCGGGAAGACTGGGGGGAAGGCTCGAAGCTGTCTCATCAAAATCCGATATGCACAGAGCCCTCATCTGCGCAGCCTTTTCCGACAGGACGACGGAGATCTTCTGCAACCTGCTCTCAAGAGACATTGAGGCCACTATGGATTGCTTAAAGGCCCTCGGAGCAGGGATAGAGAGAAATACGGAAAGGGGAAGCTTTACTGTGACTCCCGCTCCCTTTAAAGCCGGGGGAGAGGGGGAGAGCCCCGAAAAGGAGCCGAGGGAGCTTTTTTGCGGAGAGAGCGGCTCCACCCTGAGATTCATGCTACCCGTGGCGGCGGCCGTGGGCGGAAGCTATGAGGTAAAAGGAGAGGGACGGCTCCCTGAAAGGCCCATAGGCCCTCTTACCCGACTTCTCAAAGGACACGGTGTCGGCTTCTCACGGGAAAAGCTTCCCTTCATCATGGAGGGAAGGCTTAAGGGGGAGAGCTTTGAGATAGAGGGAAACATATCCTCCCAGTTTATAACAGGGCTCCTTCTCTCCTTTCCGCTTATGGAGGAGAGAGAGGCAGAGCTTAAGATAACAACGGAGCTGGAATCCTCGGCCTACGTGGATATAACTCTCTCAGTGATGAAGGCTTTCGGAGCGGAGCTTAAGCGCACGGAGAGAGGCTACAGGCTCGAAAAGAAAAAACCCGGCTATACCTCGCCCGTAAGCTATAGGGTGGAGGGCGACTGGTCGAATTCGGCCATGTGGCTCTGCGGGGGAGCCCTCGGAGGAAACCTTATAGAGATATCCGGGCTCTCCGAGGATTCGCCTCAGGGGGACAAGGAGGTGGCCGATATCCTCCGAAGGATGAAGGAGGAAGGGGAGGTATCTGTGGAAGTTTCAGGGATCCCCGACCTCGTTCCGGCCCTTGCTGTCACCGCAGCCTTCAGGAGAGGCGAGACGAGGTTTATAAACGGGGCGAGATTGAGGATAAAGGAGTGCGACAGGCTCTCTGCCACAGCCGAAAATCTTACGAGGCTCGGTGTGGCTGTAAAGGAGGGGGAGGATCAGCTTATAATAGAGGGAAGGCCCCGCATAGAGGGAGGAGTGAGGCTCTCGGGCTTCAACGACCACCGCATGGTCATGAGCGCCGCCATCATAGGGGCCATGTGCGAAAAACCCGTCATAATAGAGGGGGCCGAGGCGGTCAAAAAGTCCTACCCCGGATTTTTTGAAGATTTCAGAAAGCTTGGAGGGAAAGCGGATGTCATCTGAGACAGGTAAAAATATTAAGCTGTCCATATTCGGGCAGTCCCATTCAGAGGCCATAGGAGCCGTCATAGACGGCATACCGGCAGGGGAGAGCTTTGATCTCTCGGAGATAATGAGCTTCATGAGAAGGCGGGCCCCCGGAGGGCAGTCCTACTCCACTGCGAGGAGAGAGGCCGACAGGCCGAGGATACTCTCGGGACTTTTGAGAGACGAGGGAGCCGAGGGGGAGATATATTTAAGCTGCGGCGCTCCCATATGCGCCGTCATAGAAAACAGCGATACAAGGTCAAAGGACTACGAAAACTTGAGATACACTCCCAGGCCCTCCCACGCGGACTTTCCGGCCTATGTAAAATATAAGGGCTTTAACGATATAAGGGGAGGAGGCCACTTCTCGGGGAGACTGACGGCGCCCCTTTGCTTTGCGGGAGCACTCTGCCGGTCAATGCTCAAAAAGAGGGGCATAAGTGTGGGAGCCCATATATATTCCATAGGAGAGATAAGGGACGAGGCCTTTGACAGCGTAAAGCTGACGGGGGAGGAGGCCGAGGCCCCGGGGCTCAAGGCTTTCTCCACCATAAGCGATGAGGCGGGAGAGAGGATGCTCTCTGTAATAGCGGAGAAAAAAGCGCAGGGGGATTCCGTGGGCGGCATAGTGGAGTGCGTCGTCACGGGGCTTCCCGCAGGGCTGGGGGACCCCATGTTTGACGGGGTGGAAAATATAATTGCGGCTCTTTTGTTCGGCATCCCCGCCGTAAAAGGCGTGGAGTTCGGAGAGGGCTTTTCCCTTTCTCGGATGACCGGGAGCAGGGCCAACGACCCCTATGAGATAAGAGAGGGAAGGGTGAGGACCGTGACGAACAGAAACGGCGGCATACTTGGGGGGATCACCACGGGAATGCCCCTCATAGTGAGAGCCGCCATAAAGCCCACGCCCTCCATAGCCCTCCCTCAGGATTCGGTGGATCTGAGGGAGATGAGAGAAGAAAAGCTCACCATAAAGGGAAGACACGACCCCTGCATAGTGCCGAGAGCCGTGCCCTGCATAGAGGCGGCGGTGGCCTTTTCACTGTGCGACCTGATGGCAGGCACAGGGGCCTTTATTGATTGATACGATACAGAAGAAAAAACCGAGAGGAGTTTAAGGAAATGGATATCACAGATGCAAGAAACGAGATCGACAAGGTGGACACGGAGCTCACGGCTCTCTTTGTGAGGAGGATGGAGCTTGCGAGGGAAATAGGAAAATACAAGAAGGAAAACGGGCTTCCGGTATTTGACAAGACCAGAGAGAGGGAGGTCCTCAACAAGGCCTGCGACAGAGCCGGCAGCGAGTTCGAGAGCTACATAAGCATACTTTACACCACCCTTTTCGACGTGAGCCGCTCTTACCAGAAGCAGCTCATGGAGGAGGGGACGGCCCTCACGGGAGATATAGAGAGAGCCCTTGAGGAGACGGAGGCTGTATTCCCCTCCCGCTCGGTGGTGGCCTGCCAAGGTGTTGAGGGAGCCTACTCACAGTATGCCTGCGACAAGCTTTTTCAGACGCCCTCTATCATGTACTTCAACAGATTCCAGGGCGTGTTCCAGGCGGTGGAGAGCGGACTTTGCAAATATGGCATACTGCCCATAGAGAACAGCACCGCAGGCTCCGTAAACGAGGTCTACGACCTTATGAAAAGGCATAATTTCTATATCGTGAGGAGCATAAAGCTTCGCATAGATCACAATCTCTTGGTCAAGAAGGGAACAAAGCTGGAGAATATAAAGGAGATAGTTTCCCATCAGCAGGCCATAGACCAGTGCAGTGAGTTTTTAAAGACCTTAAAGGACGTAAAGATAACAGTCTGCGAGAACACCGCCACTGCGGCAAAGCTGGTGGCTCAGTCAAAGAGGGACGACATTGCGGCCATATCCTCCAAAAACTGCGCCGAGCTCTACGGCCTCTCGGTGCTGTCGGATACAATACAGAACAACGACAACAATTACACCCGCTTCATATGTATATCAAAGAAGCTTGAGATATATCCCGGAGCGGACAAGATAAGCATGATGTTCTCCATAGCCCACAAGCCCGGAGCACTCTACAACGTAATATCCAGATTCTCGGCGCTGGGGCTCAACCTCACGAAGCTTGAGAGCCGTCCCATGCCCGGCAAGGACTTCGAGTTCATGTTCTACTTTGACTTGAACGCCAACATGAAGGACCCCAAGGTCTTAAAGCTCATAGGCGAGTTCGACGAGGAGTTCGACCGCTTCACCTTCCTGGGAAGCTACTCGGAGATAATATAAAAAAGTCAAATATGAAAAAAAACAGTCGGCATCGGACTGTTTTTGCAGATTTTCGGGAGGATCAAACTTGAAGTACGGACTTTTGGGGGAGAAGCTTGCCCACAGCTTTTCCCCGAGGATACACGGGCTTTTGGGAAATGAGGACTACGGCCTTTTCTGTGTGGAGAGAGGCGGGCTTTCGGCTTTTATGGAGGAGAAGGCCTTTGAGGCCGTAAACGTCACCATACCCTATAAAAAGGAAGTGATGCCCTTTCTCGATCACATATCCGAAAGGGCCCTGCGCATAGGGAGCGTAAATACTGTGGTAAAAGGCTCCGACGGGAGGCTTTCGGGCTTTAATACAGACTATACGGGACTCAAATACATGCTCTGCAGGGCAGGGATAGAGCTTTCCGGAAGGAAGGTCCTGATACTCGGAAGCGGCGGGACCTCCCTCACCGCAAGGACAGTCTGCGAGGACATGGGAGCGGCCTCGGTTACAGTCATATCGAGAAAGGGAGAGGATAATTACGAAAACCTGTATCTGCACAGGGAGGCCGAGGTCATAATAAACACCACCCCTGTGGGTATGTACCCCAAAAACGGGGAGAAACTCGTGGAGCTTTCGGATTTCCCACGCCTTGAGGCGGTGGCGGACGTCATCTATAATCCCTTCCTGACGGAGCTCCTTCAGGAGGCCCGAAAAAGAGACATAAGATATTCCAACGGGCTTCCCATGCTTGCGGCCCAGGCGGTGGCGGCTGACAGGATATTTTTCTCCGAAAAAAGAGGACAGGGGATCCCCGAGGAGGAGCCGGAGCTTTCCTCCGAGGACGAGGAGAAGACGGAGCATATATGCAGGGAGCTCTTTTCGGAGCTTTCGAATATAGTCCTTGTGGGCATGCCCTCCTCGGGAAAGAGCACTGTGGGGAGAGAGCTGGCATTGCGACTTAAAAAGGAGTTTAAGGACGCGGACACGGTGCTTGAAGAAAAATACGAAATCTCCATCCCCGAGATCTTCGAGAGAGAGGGGGAGCAGGGCTTCAGAGATAAGGAGAGCGCTGTCATAGCTGAGCTCTCAAAGGAGAGGGGCCTTGTCATCTCCACGGGAGGCGGAGCCGTTTTAAGAGAGGAAAACAGAAAGGCCTTGAGACAAAACGCGGTGACGGTGTTTTTGAAGCGTGATATAGAAAAATTGAGCCTTGACGGAAGGCCCCTTTCAAAGAGCAGAGAGGAGCTCTACGGCATGTACAAAAGAAGGCTTCTCTTCTATGAGGAGGCTTCGGATATAACTGTGGATAACAACGGGGATATAGAGAAAACCGTGAGGAATATTGTGGAGGAGTTAAAAAAATATGAGGCTTTTGGTGATTAACGGTCCCAACATAAACATGCTCGGCATAAGGGAAAAAAATATTTACGGCACGGAGACCTACGAGGGGCTCATCTCTTTTATAAAGGGCGTGTGCGAAAAGAACGATATAGAGGTGGAGTTTTTTCAGTCAAACCATGAGGGAGCCATAGTGGACAGGATACAGGAGGCCTATGGGAAAAAGGATGCCATAGTCATTAACCCTGCGGCCTACACCCACACCAGCGTGGCCATACTCGACGCCTTAAAGGCCGTGTCCATCCCTGCCTGCGAGGTGCATCTGTCAAATATTTATGAGAGGGAGGAGTTCAGACATCACTCCTACATCTCCGCAGCCTGTGAGAAGACCTTTTACGGCAAGGGCTTTGCAGGCTATGAGGAGGCCATACTCTATTTAAAGAGCTTTTTGGAGAGCTGACAGCGGGGTGCAGACATATCAGTATCTTAATAATAAAGTATCCGGAATAATATTTTTAAAAGAGCTGCGGAGCCCCGGAACTGTCTTTGCAGCTCTTGTTTTTTCCGACTGGGGGGAGGTATAATAAGGGCATAGAGACAACCTGTTGCGGCTTAAAAATCAAAAAATTTTCGAGAGCAAAAGGAGAGGGAAGCTATGCGAAAAAAGAAAATATTGAGCCTTCTTATGGCGGGAGCGATGCTTATGGTAAGCCCTGTGGCGGCGTTTGCAGATGAGGAGTATGATCCCAAGCTCGGAGATCCGAACAGTACGGATACAAGTCTGAAATCCGTAACTGTAGCCTCAAAAAGCGGAGAGATAGATGGTTCCGATATAACGGTAAAATGTGATTGGCCCGATTATATTACAGACGAGGATGAAATTTATATAAGAGTGGAGGATGATGATAAAAGCTACGGAGTCATAGATCGTTGGATACCTCTGGGAGGAGGAGCGGCGGTGTCCGAAGGCCACACTGTTCAAGACGATAATTACGCAACAGTGGAGGATTTAAGGACTGATGATGGAGGAAAAACATGGACATTTACCGTGAGGGCTGCGGACGGAGAGACCACGCAGGATTATACTATTTATATAGATTATGTGAACGAAGCTTTTAACTGCGGCCATGACTCCTACAAGTGGGTGCAGTACGGCCAAACCGGCGACGAGGTTCCGGGATACCATGCACAGAGATGTACGGTATGCGGAAAATATAAGCCTGACAATAGGGGTTCGGTTGACGACGAACAATGCGACTGGGAGCTTATAGACGAGGGCTATCACGAAACTATGGAAAAGGAAGGACTTGCGGAGCTGTATCAGTGCAGCGTGTGCGGAGCATATCGCGTTCGCGACCGGTGGTCCAATAACATCAGGGTATTGGAAGCCGGAGAGGACGTGGACGAGGCAAGGCGTGTTGCGTCCATCAACGAGTTTCGAGAGAGTCAGGGAATAGATCCGAGAGGGGACACTCCCATGATGTATGAGGGAAGGCCCGACAAGGAGGAGTTCCTTGACGAGTGGAACGCCGAGATTGAAGCAAATAATCAGGCCCGCGAGGAGGCTATGAGCCGCCCCGGAAACGGCACTTGGCTTAAAGATGACACAGGATGGTGGTTCCAAAGACACGAGGGGACCTACCACGCAAATATATGGCAGGAGTGCACTACAGAGGCGGGTTCAGGCTGGTATCACTTCGACAGTGCGGGGTATATGCAGCACGGCTGGCTTTCCGACACCGACGGAAATATCTATTGGCTTCATGACACGGAGGACGGAAACTACGGAGCGATGCTCACAGGCTGGCAGTGGATAGACGGAAACGGAGACGGACTTAAGGAGTGCTATTACTTCAATCAGACCTCGGGGGCAAACGGACTTCCTCTGGGGGCGATGCTTAGAAATGCGACTACCCCTGACGGCTACACGGTAAATGCAAACGGAGAGTGGGTAGTAGACGGCGTGGTGCAGGCGAGATAACAGAAAAACATATCAGTATCTTAAGAATAAAGAAGTTTATTTTTAAAAGAGCTGCAGAGACCCGGAACTGTCTTTGCAGCTCTTTATGTAACTGACTTATAACGCCGATATGGGACAATACCATGATTCCCGATCATATGGTATCAGATCATCGCTCATGCATAGTATTATTCCCGGCTGAATATCCGATTTAAACTGTTGCAGAGCTTTGAAGTTTTTGTCAGGCTTGGAGGGGGCTTTGTTCTTCTTGATCTCTATCGGGTATATACGGTCGCCCTCCACTATGAGCAGGTCGATCTCACGTCTGTCGATATCTCGGTAATAAAACAGATCGGCAGGCTTCCCCGCATTGTAATAGCTCTTAACGATTTCCGTTACAACGTAGGTCTCAAGAAACGCACCATCCATCGCGCCGTTTTCAAGAGTTTCGGCGCTCGGCCAACGGCAGAGGTAAGCGGCCAACCCTGTATCCATGAAATAAGTTTTAGGCGTTTTTACAAGCCGTTTCGTAATATTGGAGTGATAGGGCCGGAGGATGTAGATAATTCCGGAGCTCTCAAGGATGGATACCCATGACTTTGCTGTCGGAGCGGAAACACCTACCGCTTTTGCTATTTCGTCATACTTTAATTCTTGACCTGTCCTGGCTGCCATGAATACGAGGAAATCATAAAATTCGCTCAGCTTTCCGACTTGAGCAAGCTCTCTTACATCGCGCTCAATATATGTATTTACATAGTCCATATAAAACCGATCTCTGTCAAGAAAGTTATCAGTACGGAGCTTGGGCATTCCTCCCCTGAAGATATCCGAGAAAATCTCATGTATGGTCTTTGCTCTGCTGTAACGGAGGCGCTCCCGCAGCGAATCCGTGTCCGGCCGGAAGAGCATCGCGGGGCGGCCTTCGATTTCCGCACATGAAAGGCTTGACATATCAAATATCGCCACACGTCCCGCGAGGGATTCGGATACATCCCGCATCATCCTGAATTTTTGTGAACCTATAAGCCAAAACATTCCGCTGTTATCTTCGCCGTTTAGAGCTCTTTCATCCACTATCCTTTTTATTTCAAGCAGGATCGAGGGGACCCTTTGAAACTCATCGATCAAAAGCGGGTAACCATAGGTTTCAAAAAACAGGGAAGGGTCATTTTCGGCAAGCCTGCGCGCATTGCCGTCGTCAAGTGTGACATAACGGCGTCCCTCCTCTCTTATATGGTTAAGCATGGTAGATTTTCCGACCTGTCGCTGTCCGCAGACCATGACCACAGGGTAATGTTTTGAAGCTTCAAGTATTTGCCCTTCCAAATGTCGTGTTATATACATATGTTTCACCTCGACTAAAAACCGATATTTCTAAAGTGTGATTTTATTTTAATCGAAATATGGCATGAAATCAATAGTTTTCGGGCAGGTATTCTTTTCCCCACGGTGTTGTATGTACAAAGGCGAAAGACAGCCGGGGCAAGGAGAAGTAAAAGCGGTAAACCGGCTTGTTTTTCCCGGCTGGGGGGGTATAATTAGGGCATAGAGACAACCTGTTGCGGCTTAAAAATCAAAAATTTAAGAGAGCAAAAGGAGAGGGAAGCTATGCACAAAAAGAGAATACTGAGCCTTCTTATGGCGGGGGCAATGTTTATGGTAAGCCCTGTGGCGGCGTTTGGGGCCAATTTAGACGTCTATGAGGAGGATGATCCCAAGCACGGAGACCCGAACAGCGATGACACAAGCTTGAA
>CALWLK010000074.1 GCA_944381505.1 uncultured Lachnospiraceae bacterium | reverse complement strand
AATAGAATATCCCCCCGGGGATCACCTGCTTTTGCTTTGAGAGGGCCGCCGCATTCTTTATCTCCACATTCATGTAGCTTACAAGCTGCAGCTGCAGGCCTTGATAAACCATAGACAAGTCAAACTTTGTCTTTCCCGACTTGTAATCCGTGACCTTCACATATATGCGGCTGTCGTCCTCATACCTGTCCACTCTGTCTATCCTTCCTTTAAGGGAAAGGCCATCGGAAGTATACCTGAAGGGCAGCTCACAGCCGTATACCTTAAAGTCTCCCTTCTTGAGCTGTCTTGAGACAGCCCACAGGCTACGCCCTGTTATTCGTTTTACCTTGTCCGTAATATAGCTGTTCCTCTGAGAGCTCTGCATTATGGAATTGTTGTATTCACTGCAAACTCTGTCCACACAGACGGATGAAAGCTCCGACAGCTCCTCATCCTCCATATCCTCTATGGCTTTCCCACTCTCCTTCATGAGGGAAAAGGCCATAGCTATCGCATCATGGTACAGATTTCCTATATCAGAGGCCTCTATATCCGCCTGCTGTCTCTCCATAAGCTCAAGGCCGTAGCGCATAAAGTGCTTGTAGGCGCACTCGTTAAAGCTCTCCATCCTTGTAACCGAGCCGTAAATTATGTCTCCGTAGAGCCTTCGGGCTGTCCTTTCGGAGATGCCTCCGCTTCCCAAGGCATGAAAAGCCGCCTTGAGGATATTGTCGGCTTTTGCGGCGGTGTCGGGTTCCGACAAAAAGAGCCTGTAGAGCTCCATGTTTTTCTTCTTTAAGAGTCTCTCTCCCTCAGACTCCCGCCTTATTCCGTCGGAAAAATATTCCAGGGCTTCGCCTAGGCTTTTTATAAACATGAGCTCCCTGCCGTCTTTTACCTTAAGGCCCGATTCCTCGGAGAGCTCTCTCACTATCTCAGAGGGCTTTAAGCTTCCTCCCGACCTGTCTGTTCTTGCGAAGGTCACAACAAGCCTGTCTTTGGGCTTTTCCATGTTCATCTTCAGGTGAAACCTCTGGATGCATCCCTCCTCGGCGTCTGCAGGGGCCAGCTCTATATGCTCGTCAAGGAGCATGACTCTCTCCCTGTCGCTTAATATTCCTCCCCCTGTAACGGTCTGAGGCACTATGCCGTCGTTTACGCCCGGCATTATCAGAACTCTTATCCCCTCAAAGCGGCTCCTCCTCAGATCTCCCACTATAACCTCATCGAGGGTGGCCGGTATAGATCCGACTTTAAGCTCCGAAAATCCTGCATAAAGAACATCCTTGAAGTCGGAAAGGCTCATTGTCCTGCCTCCCATAAGCCCTCCAAGCCTTTCGATCATGGATATGGCTGATCTGAGGATTCGAGCCTGCTTTCCGGCCTCCGCCTCGTTCCCACTCTCCAAAAGCCTCTCGCAGTAAAGGGAAAGTCTCTCGGAAAGCTTCGAGTCACAAATAAAACCTATAAGAGCCTCGGCCTTCTCCCCCACGGAAGCCGCTGAGAGCCCCTCCCAAAGATTAAAAAGCGGGGCTAAAAGCTCAGCCTTAAACTCGTTCAGCTCCTTTAAATTGATATCATCAAATCCCGGAATCGTATAGCTCCATTCTCTTTCGAAAGCCTTTTTCCCCCTTATTCCCAGAGCTCTCACATAGTTGTCCATGAGGTCTTTTTTTTCATCCAAAGCCTCGCTCCATGAAAAGGGGTTCTTGAGGTAGCGAAGGACCGTCTCCTCCGAAAAGCCCTCACTCAATACCTCTACAGCTGTCCTTATAAGCTCTACCGCCGCGCTCTCATCCGCGTTTTCCTTTGAGTCGATGAAAAAAGGTATTCCTGCGGACCTGAACTCTCTTTTAAAAAGCTCCGAGTAATTCTCCATATCCGCCGCGGCAACAGCCACGTCTCTGTAGCGCATGTTTTGTTCTCTCACAAGCCTCTCTATATATGAGACCACAGCCCGGGTCTCCTCCTCAGGATTCGCACAGGAGAAGACCTCCACTGTCTTTTGAAACTTGAAGTCGGTCCACACATCCTCGGCCTTTTTTATTCCGAGCCTTGAGGCCGCATCCGTAAGCTTCGCCGTCATCTCCTTCGAGAGATAATAGAGCTCCGCCGCCCTGAGGGGCCCCCGCTCTCTCCTGTAGGGCTCCGACTCCCGGGAGGCGGTAATAGTAAATATCACGTCCCGGGCTCTGTCCATTATCAGCTCGATTATCTTGAGCTGGATGGGCGTATACTCGGCAAAGCCGTCAAACAGGAACACCGCCCCCTCCGGTATGGATGAGCGGGACAGATTTTTGAGGAGTATGTAGGGTATCTCCTCCGCCGCCGCATACCTCCCCTCGATCTGGTTCTTAAACTCCGAAAATATCAGGCAGATATCGTGTATCTTCGCCTTCAATATATTGTCCTTGGAGTTTTCGGCCGCCTTAACAAGGTCCTCCTCACTGACTCCGTACTGATAAAACTCGGATATTATGGACTTTAGCTGAGCTATGAACCCCGGCTTTCCTGTCTTTGTCCTGTACATAAGAAGCTTATCCGAAAGGCCCTCGGATATGTCCCTGAGTATCATTGACTTTGTGACCTCATCCATGATATCAGGCTTTTTTATGCCCAGCTCCTCCATTACCCTGTAGGCCATGAGATTAAAGCTCAGCACGTCAATATTCAGCATCCCGTGGCGGGGATGCCTCCTTACTATCTCCTGCTGAGCCTTCAAGGTGTTTTGCTCAGGCACCATCATATAAAACATCATCTCGGGATGCCTCTCGGACTCCACCGTGAGGTAGTTATAAACATATTCTGTTTTTCCCGAGGCGAAATCCCCGAAGACAAATTGATATGCCATTCCAAAACTCTCCTTATGTGCCGCCCTTTTTATTTTGCAAAGAGCATTATCTTTTTCGCGTTATATTGCTCGATCCCTGCAGACTCCGAAGCCTTTGTCTCTCCCCAAATCATACATCTGCTTCCGGGCTTTATATCCTCAAGCCTCACTATATTCCTCGTGAGATACGGGGTCACCTCCGTTTCCTCCGATGAAGCCTCCCATTTATTTCCGTCCTGATCTGTGACAGTTATCACAGTGCCGTCGTCCGTATCTGTGGTGACAAGCTCCTTTACCACCACATAGGAGGGCACGGCTTCAGCCTCCTTTGCATTTACCACTACTACCTGAGCCGCCGTCTGAGGCGGAAGGCTCATGGTCATTATCCTCGAGGTCCAAGCGTAGATCGGCGCCGAAGCGTCTATGTCAGACAGAGCAACAGGCATTCCCGAGGCCGCATCTATTACGGGCACTCCCTGAGGGACCAAAAGTATGGTCTCCATGGTCCCTGTGGCTGTAACCCCCTCCTCATCTGTATATTCGGTGTTTGCGTTAAATGCTATACGCCTTCTCTCCGCATCCGAATAGATGAGAGCTCCCCATTTTTTCACAGGCTCCTCCTCGATGAAAAGCCTCCAGCTGTCCTCCGTATTCGTCTCCCCCTCGGGGAATCTCTTTATCAGCTCTCCGGGGCCCGGATTTGCAGGGGGCAGATCGTTTATTATCCTCACCTCATCCTGCTCCCCCATGCCGTCCGCACAGGCCATTCCCGCCGCAGCCGCAGCCATAAGCGTCGCAGCGGCAAGTGTCCTTATCATTTTATGTCTCATATATGCCTCCTGAATAAATTTTTGTGATATATATACGCTATTAATCTGTCCGAGCTTTCTCTTCCAAACAAAAAACTGCAAGGCGATGTAAATATTATATATCGTCTTGCAGGATATTTGTCATTAAATTTTTCAAATGATCAGCTCGCTGAATATACCGAGAACTCCTCGTCAGTTGCCACGTAAAAATACATCTTCTGTTCTTTTTTGTCCTCGGCCTTGTAGGTGAGCTTCATCTCCAGGCTCCTGTCATAGCCTGAATAGAGGCGATCCTTATCCTCGAGCTCGTCTCTCTTGTCCTCAGGGATGAGGAGATAGTTCGTGTCCTCGGAGAGCTGTCCGTAATCCCATCCTCCGACCTGCTCAAAGAGGTTCTCCTTTGTTTCCTCGTCGTAGTACATAACGGCCACGTCTATCTTGAGATTCTCTATGTCCGCGTCGGGGTTTATGCTCGTAAGAGAGAAATCCGCATCAGGGGTCACGCAAAGACCCTTTTGAAATTTGCTGCCGGAGCCTGTATAGCAGAGCCTGTCCTCGCCGTAATCCGTCTCAATATTGACCTCGAAGGGGAAATCCGACATCTCCGCAAGCGTATTCTTGGTAAGCTTGTGCTGTCCGTTTCCTGCGGCAAAGGCCGGGAAAGCCATAAGCGCCGCCATGCTTGCTGTCAATATTCCCACTTTTAATATATCCTTAAAGCACTTCAACTTCATGTCCTCACAAAATCCCTATTTGAGAGAAAAAAATCATCCCCCTTAACGTAGAAACAGTATAGCATAAAAATATAAAGGCGGATGTAACGGTAATCTTACGAAAACCTTACATATCCGCCTATAAGACATATTTTTTCGGTTACAGTCAGCGTTTTATATCTTTTATTATTTATAGCAGACCTTGACGAAGTTCTTCTTGCCCCTCTTTACGATGATACCCTCCCCTGAAAGCTCATCAGCTGTGTACTCCTTCTTCGGGTCTGTTATCCTCTCATCGGATACTGTGACTCCCCCCTGCTCCACATTCCTTCTGGCGTCTCCTCTGGAGCTGCAAAGTCCGGAGCCTGTGAGGATGGCAAGGATATCTGTCTTTCCGTCCTTCAGATCCTTCTCTCCTATAATGTAGGTGGGCATATTTTCAGAGGAAGTTCCGGAGAACACGGCCTTTGCCGCCTCGGCGGCCTTGTCCGCTTCCTCCTTTCCGTGAACCAGCTCTGTGAGCTCGTGGGCAAGTATCTCCTTTGCCTTGTTGAGCTCGGCTCCCTCCCAGCTCTCCATCTTCCTTATCTCCTCCAAGGGAAGGAAGGTGAGCATCTTTAAGCACTTTATGACGTCCGCGTCGTTTATGTTTCTCCAATACTGATAGAAGTCATAGGGCGAGGTCTTCTCCGGGTCAAGCCATACCGCTCCCGAGGCCGTCTTACCCATCTTCTTGCCCTCTGAATTGAGGAGGAGGGTTATGGTCATGGCGTGGGCGTCCTTGCC
>CALWLK010000073.1 GCA_944381505.1 uncultured Lachnospiraceae bacterium | reverse complement strand
TCTTATCTCTCGATGTCGAGCTCGTCCTTAAGCATCTCCTCAAAGATCTTGAATACGGCGTCAAGCTCCTTCTCGTCGTCGACGGACTCGTATACGGACTCCGCGTCCTCCTCAGTGGACACATCCTTCATCACATAACACTCTCCGTCCTCGTCGTCAGGGGCGTCTGTGACCAAGAGATATGTTATACCTCCCAAAATCGTCTGCTCCAAGACAGTGAACTCCACCTCGGAACCGTCATCCATTATCATAACAATTTTTTCGTCCATAATATAATTCCTTTATAATTTTATTTATTTTTTGTGTTGAACAATATATTTATCAATGTTTTTTATCTGCTTCAAAGTCCCGGCAGTTCTTCATAAAATCCTCAAGGATGAGAGCGGCGGCTATCTTGTCTATATATTTCTTTTGCTCGCTCTTTTTTACTCCGCTCTCAGAGAGTATGTCCCCGGCCTCCACTGTGCTCAGCCTCTCGTCCCAGAGACGCACGGTAACGCCCTCCCCAAGTCTCTTTTCCAGGAGAGTTTTGAATTCCTCTGTCTTAAGGGCCCGCTCCCCGGCCTCTCCGTCCATCTTCAGGGGATATCCGAGAACAACAAAAGAAACCTCATACTGATGTACGAGTTCCTCTATGCGCCTTAAGGTAGGCCTTATTTTACTTTCTTTATCACGCTCAATGGTCTCCAAGGGAGACGCAATAATACCCAACTCATCAGTCAGGGCGACCCCGACTGTCTTGCTGCCGTAATCCAATCCAAGTAATCTCATATATGCTTTTCAAAGAAAGCAGACACAAAAAACCGGCCGACGTCAACAGGGACCTTCGGCCTTTTATGTGGAGCCTAAGCCTCAAGCTCCGACCTGATATAGGCTGCCATAAGCTCCTCCAGTATCTCGTCACGCTCCACCTTCATTATAAGGCTTCTGGCATTCTTATGGCTGGTTATATATGTGGGGTCTCCCGACATGATATAGCCCACGATCTGGTTTATGGGGTTGTAGCCCTTCTCAACGAGAGCGCTGTACACGTCTCTGAGCACGTCTCTGACGTCGGGCTTGTTTCCCTTAACCTGTCCGATTATCTGTGTATGCTGTAAATCATTCATGTTGTTTCACGTCCTTTTTATCACTATGCTTTATTTTAGCGCAAAAGGATGCTTTCGTAAATAGCTTTTTCCTTACAAATCTCTGACGCTTTGCCTTTTATGATCCTCCCCTTCTCAAAGTCATCAGCCTTTATGACAGTCCTCACGTACTCCTTCGTGTATCCCGTCACATAGCGCTCTGTCTCTCCGAGGGAATTCTTTACCTCCACAGTCTCCTCGGGGAGCATGTAAAGCTCCTTTCCCAGATAATAGGCTCTGAACTCCTCCGACATCCTGTCCGCCAGCTTTATGAGGGCTTCGCTCCTTGCGCTCTTTACATCCTCAGGAACCTGTCCCTCCATCCTGTCGGCAAGGGTTCCCGCCCGCCTTGAATATTTAAAGACGTGCATCTCGTAAAATCTTATGTCCCGGGCAAAGCTCAGAGTCTCCCTGAATTCCTCCTCCGTCTCCCCGGGGAAACCCGCTATCACGTCGGTGGTGATGGCGGGATGCTCAAAATATCTTCTGAGTATCTCGCACCTTTTCCTGTAATCCTCCGCGCTGTAATGCCTGTTCATCCTCCTTAGCACGGAGTCCGAGCCGCTTTGGAGAGAAAGGTGAAAATGGGGACAGAATTTTTCGAGCTTTGAGAGCTCCGAGGCAAATCCCTCCGTCACGATATGGGGCTCCAGGGAGCCTATCCTTATCCTCTCTATGCCCTCTATCCTATGTATATCTTTTATGAGCTCGAGAAGGTATATCCTGTCCTTAAAATCCTCGTCCGCCACAGGGCCTCCGCCTTTTCCCGAGAGATCCTTTCCGTAGGAGCTTAAGTGTATGCCTGTGAGCACCACTTCCTTTATCCCCTTTTCGGCCAATCCCCTTATCTCCTCAACGCAGTCCTCCGGGGCCCTCGAGACTATCCGCCCCCTCACATAGGGGATGATGCAGTAGGAGCAGAACTGGTTGCAGCCGTCCTGTATCTTTATGAAGGCTCTTGTATGGCTCTCTATCTCCGTGACAGCCTTTCCGAAGGAAGACTCGGCACACCCGAAGACAGAGGGCGAAGAGCTCTCCCTGTCTTTAAGATATGCGAGCCCTGTTCCTCTCATGTCCACTCCGTGCCGGGCTCTCACTTTCTTTTCGGCGAGAAAGCTCTCTATCCTCTCCACTATATTTATCTTCTCTCTGTTTGGAAGAAATATATCCACGGAGCTGTCGGAAAAAAGCTTCCTCATGTCCTCGTTTTTCAGCGCCGCATCCACGTAGCAGCCTGCCGCCACCACCAGGGCGTTTTCATTCATTTTTCTCGCGCGGTGGAGCATCTGCCTTGATTTTTTATCCGCCACATTGGTCACGGTGCAGGTGTTTATGATGTAGATATCGGCCCTCTCCGAAAAATCCACCTCCTCATAGCCCGCCTCCTTGAGCCTGCATATCATAGCGTCAGTCTCGTAGGTATTTACCTTGCATCCCAAATTGTGTATAGCAAATGTCATTTTTTCAAAGCCTCTCTCCCGCTTTATTTTTTACTGCAGTTTTACCTCATATTGCTTGACTTTAGGTCACTTCATGATAGAATCAAGCTATAAGAATCATAGAATCTCAGGAGGTTTCGTTAATTATGAAGGAAGTTCGCATTTCATTAAATACTATTGATAAAGTAAAGTCATTTGTCAATGACATCAACAGATATGATATTGATTTCGATCTCGTTTCAGGGCGTTATATTATCGATGCAAAATCCATTATGGGCATATTTTCACTTGATCTCTCAAAGCCCATCACGCTGAGCATCCATGCGGACAGCGACCTTGAGGATATCATGAACACCTTAAAGCCCTACATAATCGAGGAATAAATATCCTGCCTCTACGTCCAAAAACATACCCTTTCGAGGCATCAGACCTCCTTAAGGGTATGTTTTTTTTGTTATCAGAAGCACTCTATTTCTTCTCTCTCGGAGACTGCCCTCTCGGTCATCTCCTCTATCTTTTCCGAAAGCTTGAGCTCCGACTTCTTTATCACACCCAAGTTCGGCTTTGTGACGGGATGCTTCGCCACGAATATGGTGCAGCAGTCCTCATAGGGAAGTATGCTGGTGTCAAAGGTCCCTATCTCCTCCGCAAGGTCTATTATCTCCTGCTTGTCAAAGCCTATGACGGGTCTGTAGACGGGAAGTGAGCAAACCTCGTTGGTCACCTGCAATGAAAACATGGTCTGAGAGGCCACCTGGCCTATGGACTCTCCTGTTATGAGTCCTATGGAGCCTGTCTCCTCGGCTATCCTCTCGGCTATCCTCATCATGTATCTTCTCATTATTATGGTAAGCTCGTCGTGGGGACACTGCTCATAGATATAAAGCTGTATCTCCGTGAAGTTCACTATGTGGAGCTTTATGGGGCCCGCGTACTCCGCCACCTTCTTTGCAAGGTCTATGACCTTCTGCTTCGCCCTCTCCGAGGTGTAGGGCGGCGCATGGAAATACACGGCCTCGAGCCTTACCCCGCGCTTTGCTATCATGTATCCGGCCACAGGGCTGTCAATACCTCCCGAAAGAAGCAGCATGGCCTTTCCGTTCGTCCCTATGGGAAGGCCTCCCGCCCCCTTTATGACCTTAGAGTAGACGTTTATCTGCTGTCTGACCTCAATGTGTATCATGACCTCCGGATTTCTGACGTCCACCTTCGTCTCGGGAAACGCTGTCAGTATGTCGTAGCCCACGTCGGCGTTTATCTCATCCGAGGTCACAGGGTAATGCTTGTTGGTGCGCTTCGCCCTCACCTTGAAGGTGAAGTGCTTATCGGGATACTCCTCGTCGATAAACCGGACTATCTCCTTGCGAAGCTTTTCATATCCCTCGTCGGGAAGCTGCACCATAGGGCATATCCCGACTATTCCGAAGACCTTTTTAAGCGCCCCTATGACCTCGTCGTAGTCGTAATCGGACTTGGCGTTTACATAGATCCTGCCCTGCTCCTTTACTATTGCAAACTCTCCGTCAGCCTTCCTTAAATGCTGCTTTATCTGCTGAATCAGGGCATCCTCAAAAATATATCTGTTCTTTCCCTTGGTGCCTATCTCGGCATATTTTATCAAAAAGCTGTGATAGAACATATTTATCCTCTCAAAATCCAAACCGAATTTTCCTGCGGTGTTTACTGTACCCTGCCATCGGGCCGGCATCCTGACCGGGTCCCTTCAGACAGTATAACTAATATATTAGTACGGACAGGAATTGTCAATTTCTTTTTGCTCTCCCCTCGGAGATCCGTTTTTTTGGCAGTGCAGGCTATCTCCTCGTGTACCTTCTGAGCACCGGCAAAAGCTCCTCTATGCAGTCGGCGCAGTAATCCGCCTCCTCCGGCTTATTGAAGATCCCGAAGGAAAATCTCAGGGTACTGTCCAAAAGCTCCTTTTTCAGGCCTATGGCCCTGAGGGTGCCGGATATTGCAGGGTGGTTCGAGGAGCAGGCCGAGCCTGACGACACATAGATCCCCTTATCCTCGAGCGCATGGAGAAGGACCTCCGCCCTCACTCCCCCAAAGGAGGCGCTGACTATCTGGGGAGCGCTCTCCTCCCCGGGAAGGGAGTTGAGCCTTACCCCTTCTATCCTCTCAAGCCTTTCCATGAGCCTTTCCTTGACCGAAAGGATGCCCTTTATATATTCCTCGTGGTTTTTTGTGTAGAGCTCCGCCGCAAGCCCCAGCCCCGCTATCCCGGGGACGTTCTCCGTGCCGGAGCGCAGGACTCTCTGTTGGCCCCCTCCGAATATTATGGGCTCTATCCTTGTCTTCTCATTTATATAGATAAATCCCACGCCCTTCGGCCCGTGTATCTTGTGTCCGCTGACGGAGAGCATGTCTATTCCCTCCTTCTTGGGCCTTATCACAAGCTTTCCGTAGGCTTGTATGGCGTCTGTGTGAAAATAACAGTCGGGATTTATGCCCTTTACTATGCGTGAGGCCTCAGCCACCGGCTCTATGGCCCCTATCTCATTGTTGACATACATCATGCTCACGAGTATGGTGTCGGGGCGCACTGTTTTCTTAAGCTCCTCAAAATCTATATGCCCTCTCTCGTCAACTCCTATGAAGCTTATCTCAAAGCCCTCTCTCTCAAGAAATTCCAGAGTTTTGTAGACAGCGGCATGCTCTATGTTGCAGCTTATTATATGCCTGCCCCTGTTTTTCTTCGCAAGGGCCGTGCCTATAAGTGCCATATTGTCAGACTCCGTGCCTCCTGAGGTAAATATTATCTCCGAGGGCTTTACCTTGAGACTTGAGGCTATCCTCTCCCTCGCCTCTCTGACATAATTCTCCGCAGTAAGCCCCATGATATACTTGGAGGAGGGGTTTCCGTAATCCTCATCCATTATCTTTACCATGAGCTCCGTCACCCGCGGATCCACTCTGGTGGTGGCGGCATTATCAAAATACACCTTCATTTCCGGCCTGTATCCTTTCAAAATAATTCCTGATTATCAAATCTTTGAGATTAAATTATATCACCGAGGATATCCTTTGTCACTCGGCTCATGATATTTGCCCAAATAAAAAGCTCCCCTCCGGGGCCCGGGCCCGTGAAAGGGAGCATGGTTTTTATTCTGTTTTAATGAAAGCAAAGCCGGTCTTCCAAGAAAGGCTTTTACTTGCTCTCATTCTCGGGATGTTTCGGAAGGAAATTCTGCCTGTAGTCCTTGTAGGTCTTTTCAGCCACTCCCGTTAGCGCCGGCACTCCCAGAATGTTCGGTACTACCATCAGAGAGTTGAAGCAGTCCGACATTTTCCATATGGTGGTGACCTTCATAAGGGAGCCGAGGATTATGAATATGCATACCATAACTATGTAAGGCTTACCGCCTTCTTGCCCAAAAGGTACTTTATGTTGGTCTCGCCGAAGAAGTACCGGCCCAGTATGGTGAATAATGCGAAGAAGAACATACATATGGCTATAAATACAGATCCGAAGGACGAATTGAAGGCTGTCTGTGTAAAGGTAATGCCCTCAACGAGCTCTCCGTTGACGTAGGCCGCCGACCCCGGCTCAAGCATCTTTGTTCCGATTATGACGAAGGCTGTCATGTTAAGGACCGGTATTGTGTCTATAAATACGGATACTATAGCCACCTGTCCCTGCTGACAGGGGTGAGCCACATTCGCCCGGGCATGAGCGTTTGGCGTGGAACCCATACCTGCCTCATTTGAGAAGAGTCCTCTTGCAACGCCTTTTGATACAGCCTCCTTCATGGCAACACCGAAAGCTCCTCCGCATACCGCCTGAGGATTAAAGGCTCCCTTGATTATGGTAGTGAACATATAGGGGACGTTTTGAATGTTCATAAGCACAATTATAAGTCCGCCTATAAGGCAGAAGCAGGCCATAAGGGGAACCGGCTTCTCTGTTATGTTGGCTATACGCTTTATTCCGCCTCCGAAGATCCGGTGCCACCCGTTACGAAACTCCCTTACCTGAACGTAGCCCGTCTGAACAGTGAACCACAGTCCTCCGCCTACCAAAGCGATGATGAGCACAAAGCCCGTCAAAAAACTGTTGGTATTAGTCAAAATACTGTTAAACAGCTCCATACTTTATTCCCCCTTCCTTTTTAATATCGTTAATTTATTGTCTACGCCCATCAAAAACTTTTTTCTACAAAAAAGCAATATTTTTAACAAAAAGTGACTAATTACACATAAAACAACATTTTGTTTGCCGCATATTGCACAAAAAAAGGCGTCGTGTATCCACTTCGCCTTTTTTTCGGGGTATTTACTTCCGTTTTCCTGTCCTTAAAACTATCTCTCGCTGAACCTTCTCAAAAACTCCGCTGTCTTCTCCTTCTTCGGATGCTCGAATATCTCCTCGGGAGCTCCCTCCTCGCATATCACTCCGTCCGCCATATAAACCACATGGGTGGAGACGTCTCTGGCAAAGGCCATCTCGTGAGTGACGATTATCATGGTGAGACCCTCTCCCGCAAGCTGTCTCATTACGGAGAGCACCTCCCCCACCATCTGAGGATCCAGAGCTGAGGTGGGCTCATCAAACAAAAGCACCTCAGGCTCCATGGCCAAGGCTCTTGCTATGGCCACTCTCTGCTTCTGTCCTCCGGAAAGCTGCATGGGCTTTGCGTTTATGTAGGGCTCCATTCCCACCTTCTTAAGGTAAAGGAGTGCTTTCTCTCGAGCCTCCTCCTTGGTCTTCTTAAGCACCTTCACAGGCCCTGTCATACAGTTTTCAAGGACTGTCATGTTGTTGAACAGATTGAAGCTCTGAAAGCACATACCCACCTTGGCTCTGTAGCCGCAGGGGTCGAAGCCCTTTCCCGTGATGGGTTTGCCGTGGAAGAGTATCTCTCCGCCGGAGGGCTTCTCCAAAAGGTTTATGCACCTTAAAAGTGTGGATTTACCCGAGCCCGAGGCTCCTATTATGGTGGTGACGTCTCCCTCGTCCACCTTGAAGTCCACGTCCCTAAGCACCTGATTTTTTCCGAAGAATTTTTGGAGATGGCTCACCTTTATGATGTTTGTTCCCATTTACATGCCCTCCCTCTGATCCCTGTTGAAATTTCCGGTCTTGTGAGCGCGGTAGTCGCTGTTTGTGGAGACGTTTTTGTCCTTTCCCGTATAGGTGTGCATCCCCTCCCCCAAGACGAGGGCATCGGTCTGCACCAGCTCGTAATTGTCGGGGCCGTCCATCCGGGCCTCCATAAATCTGAGTATCCTTGAACATATGAAGGTCATTATGAAGTAGAACACCATGGTTATGGTGAAGGCCTCAAAGTAAGTGTAGTAGGCTCCCGCTATACCCTTTGTGGTGTAGAAGAGCTCCATCACTCCTATAACCGAGAGCACCGAGGTATCCTTGATGTTAATAATAAGGTTATTGCCTATCTGGGGCATGATATTTCTGAGGGCCTGAGGAAGTATAACGTTTATCATGGTCTGAAAATGGTTCATTCCTATGGCCATAGCTCCCTCGGTCTGCCCCGGATCTATGGAGAGAATGCCGCCCCTTACAGTCTCCGCCATGTATGCACCTGTGTTTATGGATACTATAAAGAAGGCCGCAGTCCACATTCCCATGTTTATGTCGAACACCATAGCCGAGCCGTAATATATGAACATGGCCTGAACCATCATGGGAGTGCCCCTGAATATCTCCACATAGGCTGTCAGTATAAACTTTACGACCGACAGCAGGCCCCATTTTACAGGATTATCCTCCCTGTCGCAGGGTATGGTCTGGACTATTCCTATGGCAAATCCTATGAGGCATCCTATAGCCGTGGATATGACGGCGATGATCATAGTGGTCCATATGCCGCTTGCAAAGGAGCTTCCGTACTCCTGCAAGATAAAAACTATTCTTCCCCAAAAATCCGAAGGCAGCATCTCAACAAATCTCCTCTAAGCTTAATTTGACAAAGGCTGTACACTAATAGCCTCATCCATCATCTCATTGAAATCATCTACAGTCATCTCCGAGAGAACGGAATCTATGCTCTCCTTGAGGGCTGTGTTGCCCTTTCTCATGGAGATACCTATGTTTATGTCCTCCTCGGACACCTCGAAGTCATCCTCAGTGCCTGTGAAATCAAGAAGCACCATGTCAGGGTAAGCCACGCAGGCAGCCTGAGCAGTGGGCATATCTGTTACAACGAGGTCCACTCTGCCGGACTCGAGAGCCACCAGCATTGCAGGCGCGGACTCTTGAGCCGCAAGTATATCGGCGTCAGCTATCTGAGGGAGGCAGCTGTCATACCAGATAGTGTTCTGCTGACTGGTGACAGTAGCTCCCGCAAGATCCGAAAGCCCCTTGGCGTCTGCGTAGGGTGAATCCGCCTTTGTTACCGCAACCACGGAGGCGTAGTAGTAGGGCTCCGAGAAATCAACGGACTGAAGCCTCTCCGAGGTTATGGACTGTCCCGCTATAACGCAGTCAACAGTTCCCGACTGTACGGCGGGCACCAGTGAATCCCAGTCGGACTTCACTATCTCAAGCTCAACGCCCAGGGCGTCCGCAATGTGCTTTGCCATCATCACGTCGTAGCCGTAAGCATAATCGCTGCTTCCCTTTATAGGCAGGGCCCCGTTGGAATCGTCCTGCTGAGTCCAGTTGTAGGGGGCATAGCTGCACTCCATGGCAACAGACAAAACTCCGTCCTCAAGTCCCGACTCCCCTGAGGCCTCTCCCGCCTCGGATGCTCCTCCCTCGGCAGCAGCCGTGCTCTCGCTTTCCGCGCTTCCTGATCCTCCGCAGGCTGTAAGTCCCGCAACCATAGCCACCGCTGTCATCACTGCCGCAAATCTTCTGTTCCTCATCATTTTTTCCTCCTCATTTTCGAATAAATTAAAAAACCACAAAGCGTCTTTGAAACACTTCGCGGTATTGATTCTCAAATGATGGAAAATGATTTCTTCTTACCTTTGATAGCGCTTCACTTAGACGTGACAGTCCGCAGAATCTTATTTCTGCGGCCCAACTCATATCTCCGGTCGGTGAGATACGGTTTCGGCGGTTGTCTCCTTTCACCGAATCGGCCTCCGCCGGCCTGTGTGATTCGGGTACTCTTAGCAATCCGCTCCTCTATCTGTTTCGGATAGGGGCCCTAAGGCCTCATTTCCTCGACTGCTTTATGAATTTTGTTTATTTATATCACCGGAGCCCTGATGTGTCAATAGCTTTTAAAAATTTTTTTAATTCTCCGAAAAGCCCATGGCCTCCGCGATCTCAAGGCGTATCATTATCATGGACAGCGCCGCTATGGCGGCAGTCTCAGTCCTCAATATCCTCTTTCCGAGAGAGACCGGGACTATACCGTGATTTTCGGCAAACCTCACCTCCATTTTGTCAAAGCCGCCCTCCGGCCCTATAAACACAGCTATCTCTCTTTCGGGAAGGAAGTTCACTATGGCCTCCACCATGCCCTTCATGCCCTCCTCGCTCTCATAGGGCATTATACCGATGTCTGCCTTCTCTGAAAGCCTTACCGCCTCGGTAAAGCTCATGGGAGGCCATATCTTAGGTACAACGCTCCTTTTGGACTGTTTGGCGGCGCTCTCGGCCACAGCCGACCATCTGCGAAGCTTTGACTCGGCCTTTCTGTCGTCAAGCTTTGCCACGCAGTTTTTCATGTTCACGGGAATTATATCGCTCACTCCCAGCTCCGTGGCCTTCTGTATTATCAGCTCCATCTTGTCCGACTTGGGAAGTCCCTGAAAGAGAACCACCCGAGCGGGAAGCTCGTGATTTTCAGCCCTTCTCTCCTTTATCTCAAGCCTTAAGACTCGCTTTTCCCTGTCAGTCTCCGCAACCGAGCAGAGATAATCTCTGCCCTCCTCGTCGCTTATCATGACCTCCTCGCCTGTTCTCAATCTGAGGACGTTGACGGCGTGGTTGTAATCCTCCTCCGTGATGAATATCTCCTTATCCGATATCTGACTGTTATCTGCAAAAAAATGATGCATCCTTCCTCCTTGAAGCTTACATTCCCCCCATTACCAAAGCCGCAGCCGAAGCTGTCTCCCTCGCAAGGACTCCGTTGAGCCCGCAGGTCTCCGAGGCCCTTCTCCCCGCCTCGCCGTGTATGAAGGCCGCCTCGGAAAGCGCCTGACCCACAGAATTATTTCTCATTATCAGCGCCGCCGCTATCCCTGTCAAAACATCTCCCGAGCCCGCCTTTGAGAGGGCGGGGCTTCCTGATATATTTATGTAAATCTTGTCCTTTGATTCTACTATTATCGAAACATAATCCTTCAATATGATATTTATTCCGGTATCATTGAAAAATTCTACAGCCGTTCCCACAGGGTCCGCCTTTATTTCCTCTATGCTTTTTCCCGTAAGTCTCGACATTTCGCCCACATGGGGAGTCACCGCGCCAAAGCCCCTCATCATGGAAAGAAGCTCTCTTTTTCGGGAAAGCACCCAAAGGGCGTCCCCGTCGGCCACAAGAAATATCCGCCTTTCGGTTTGCGCATCGTTATGAGCCTTCAGCATTTTTATCACAGTCTCGGTCACAGCCTCTGCGTAGGCGCTCCTTCCAAGCCCCGGGCCCAGCACCACGCAGCCTCCGCCCCGGGCCCATTCCACAGCCCCTTTAAAGTGCTCCGATATACTCTCCCCCGAGACCTTGTCCTCCTCTCCCAAGGAGTCGTACATGGCCTCCGGAAGAAGCGTCTGGATTATACTGCGGTTTTCCTCGGGCCCCAAGTATTTTACCATGCCCGCTCCGCATTTGTAGGCCGCAAGCCCGCTCAAAAAGGCTGCTCCCGCCATCCCCTTTGAGCCTGAAAGCTCTATGAGCTTTCCGTAGTCGGACTTTGATGACATCACATTCCTGTCCGAAAGCCCTCTCTCCTTTATATCCGACGCCTCAAGGGCAAAAAGCCTCTCCCGTCCATGGTCAATATCTCCCTCCGACGCCCTTAAAAAGCTCTCAAACCCGGAGCTTTCAGCTATGTTTTCAGGATAGCCTATGTCCTCTATATACAGCTTTCCTGTGCAGCGCCTTCCCTCGCCTATGTAGAGCCCGGTCTTTCCGAAGCCGAAGGTGACTGTGATATCAGCCTTCACCGCCTCGGGGCACATTGCCATGCCGGTATCCGAGTTTATTCCCGAGGGAATATCCACCGCCACCACCATAGCCCCCTCTGCGCGCTTCTTCGCATTAATAAGCTCTATGGCCGCTCTGTAATCCCCTGACGCCTCCCGCCTTAAGCCTATTCCGAAAAGGGCGTCTATCAAAAGCTCGGTCCTTTGTCCCTCAAGCTCCCTGAAAGGCTTAAGCCTCTTTCCCAAAGCTTCAAGCTCTGCTCTTTGGACCCGAAACTCCTCCCCTGACTTCTCCTCGTTTCCGCAGAAAAAGACCTCTGTGTTTCCGTAGCCTGCCCTTATAAGCTTTACCGCGGCAAGGATACCGTCGGCTCCGTTGTTCCCCGCCCCCGCAAGTACGGATATGTTAAGGTCTTTCCCAAGTCCCCTGTCCTCAGCAAGCTCCGAAGTCCTCTCAAAGACATACTGTGCCGCCCTGTCCATGAGCCTGAGAGAAGGGATACTAAGCTCTTCTATGGTATATTTGTCTATAAGCTTTGCAAGCCTTCCCGAAATTATCTCCCTCATAATCAAGCCCGCTTTCTCGCCGTTATGTTCACCCACTCGCCCTGTCTGTTTGTCTCGAGTATCTCCCATGCGGGATTCTCAAGGAAGGCTCTCTCCACCTCGTCGGCCTTCGTCTCTATTATGCCCGAGGTTATGAATATGCCTCCCGGCTTCAAGAACCTGTCGGCGCTATCCCGAGCCGCCAAAAGCTCTATCACAGGGGCGAGTATGTTTGCCACCATAAGGTCGTAGGCCCCGAAGCCCACCTTGCTCTCGGTCTCCTCATCCCCTATCACATTTCCGATATAGAGCCTGAAGCTTTCAGCGGGAAGCATATTTGCCATCAGGTTATCGCACACCGCATCCACGCAGTTATCGTCAAGGTCTGTGGCCGTAACGCTGTCCGCGCCAAGCTTGAGAGCTGCGATCCCCAGTATTCCGCTTCCCGTGCCTATGTCAAGGACCCTCTCGCCTCCCTTTAAATATTTTTTTATCTGCCTTATGCAGAGCTGAGTAGTCTCGTGGCTTCCGGTGCCGAAGGCTGTGCCCGGATCCATCTCTATAACAGTCACGTCATCCCTGCCCGCATATTCCTCCGGTATCTCCTCCCAGGTGGGCTTGATGAGAATGTCGTCCACTATAAAGGGCTTGAAGAACTTCTTCCAGTTGTTCATCCAGTCCACGTCCTCCGTCTCGCTGCACTCTATCCTGCCCTCTCCGATGTCCGTATACTCCCTCATCTCCGAAAGTTCTCTCTCTATATCAGCAAGGAGCCTTTCGGCCTCCTCCTCTGTCCATACCCTGTCGTTTACAGTGTAGGAGGCGTCCACCCCGGCGCCCTCCGAGCCCTCGGAAATAAAAGGCTTCTTTTCAGGCACACAGGGCTCCTCGCTAAGCCTCAAAAAGAAGCTCACCTTGGAGCTTCCGTCATCAGGGGGAAGCTCGGGGAGTATGTCTATAAACATGCCCTTCGTATCCGCCTCCGTGAGGGGAACATTATCCTCTATCTGAACTCCCTCCGCCCCAAGGTCGCAGAGCATGCTGCTTATTATATCCTCGGCCTCGGTGGTGGTATAAACAGTATATTTTCTCCATTTCATAGCTTTTCTCCGAATATGCTTTTTATTGTTTTATTTCATGATACCACGGATTTAAGCTTGTGTGAATTTAATTTGTTATGATATATTTTTATTAATAATACAATGCAAAAAGGAGGGCCCAATGCTGAATACTACCGACGATCCCACGAAAACCAAAATTGAAAAGCCAAACGACGAGCAGCACGAGACTGAAAGCAATATTTTCGGAACCCTCAGAAGAGTGAGTTACATAATGTCCGTGTTCATCCAGTATCTCGTATCTTTTCTGATAATCATAGCCATAATCATAACATTGTGGAGCGTTCCGGTGCAGTTCATGACACTCACCGACGTGGATTCCGACAGCCTTATAGAATTTCTCAAATACACCATAAATATCATAATCGCTGTGGAATTGATCCGTGTGCTGTGCCATCAGACCTTGGACACAATAGTCGAGATACTTTTGATAGCCATAACGAGAGAGCTTATAATCGAGCACATGTCCCCCGGAGAGATGCTTCTGGGAGTGATTGCCGTGGGAGTGCTTTTCGTCATAAGAAAATATCTCTTCGTGTCACAGCTCGATAAGGACAGCCGTTTCGAGCTTCATCCCAAGAAAAAGGCCCCCGCTCCCACCGAGGAAAAAAAGAAGGAGGGGGGCGAGTAATACTCTTTTAAGGCACAGTCATAACAGGCTTCGCGGTCAATGCTGCGGAGCCTTTTTCATTTCAGTTGACTTTTTTGCAAAATACTATATATTTAAGGCAACAATATTATATGATATATAATATTGTTTTCTATCATCTATCGACCGCTTATCACAGCTCACTTTGCGAAAGGAGGTCCGCATGATCTTTAACACAGGCTCCGCCCTCTTGGATGCCGTGGTCCTCGCAGTCATATCGAAGGAGGGAGAAATCGGCTCCTACGGATACAAGATCACCCAGGATACAATGAAAGTGATAGATATTTCCGAATCCACCCTCTATCCTGTCCTCAGGCGTCTGAAATCCGAAAATCTCCTTGGCGTATATGACAAGGCCTACGACGGCAGAAACAGGAGATATTATTATCTGACCGAGCAGGGCTATCAGAGACTCGGAGAGTATTCTTCGGAATGGAAAATATATTCCGAAAAGATAGATTCTTTGCTGAAGGAGGCTCGCTATGAATAAAGATATATTTTTGCATAAATTGGAGGAGCTTCTCTCCGACCTGCCCGAAGCAGAGAAAAAAGAAGCTCTTGAATACTATAGGAGTTATTTTGAGGACGCAGGGGATGAAAATTCGGAAAAGGTCATAGAGGAGCCGGGAAGCCCTGAGCACATCTCCGAGATAATACACCGTGATCTCTCCGAGGGAAGAAGTCCGGATTACGAGAGCTTCACCCGCGCCGCTTCTCCTGAAAGCAAAAAGCCTTTTAACAAAAAGCTTGTCATGGGGCTCGCCATAGGAATGGGAGCCCTTGCGCTGATCGCCGCAGCCTACTTCATCTCAGGCCCCGGAAATACTCCCGCCGAGAGCCCCTCGTCAGTCGATGCTTCCGATGTGGAGCCCGCCGCTAAAAAACCCACACCCAAAGCCGCCGGGCCCAAGGAGGATAAACCTTCCTCCACCCCTGAGAAGGGCCCGGCTGCAGACAAGGAAAAACCTGAACCAAAGGAGGGGCCTGCGGATAAACTCAAGGAAAGCCCTGCCGCCGATAAGCCCAAGGTTGGCCCCGCAGCAGCAAAATGATACATATAAAAAACTCTCTCGCAGGAGGGAGGCGCCATATGCGCCTCCAACCGAAAACGAGAGAGTTTTCATTTAATCTCTGATTTACTATTTCCTGAATCCGCATTCCGCAAGGAACCTCTCAAAGGCCTCTCTGCCCTCGGGAGTGCACTTGTAGACTCCCGCGTCCTCAAGGACCTCCTTGAAGGTCTTTCCTATCTCCTCATGGAGCACAGCCTCTATATTTTCCTCATTTATCGTCTCGCCCTTATCAAGCCTTGCCTTCACGAACTCATAGGCCCAATCGGCATGCTTTTGAAGATCCTCATTTTCCGAGAGGACTCTCCTTACAGCCTCGGCTCTCTCCTCTGATGAGGCTCCCTCGGTCTCCCGGAGCTCTGCCGCCGCTGCGTCTCCCAGCTTTGCCATCTCAGTCTTAAGCCTTGCAGGAAGCACCGCCAGTCCCATCACCTCTATGAGTCCTATATTCTCCTTCTTTATGTGGTGGAGCTTCTCGTGGGGATGGTAAAGTCCCAGAGGATACTCCGGAGTGGTAAGGTTGTTTCTCAAAACCAGATCCAGCTCATACTTTCCATCCTTGAATCTCGCAATGGGAGTGATTGTGTTGTGAGGCTCTCCGTCGGTCTCTGCATATATAACAGCCTCCTCATCCGTATATCCTCTCCACTTTGAGAGTATCATAGACGCAAGCTCGCATATCCTGTCGCTGTCCTCACCTCTTAGCCTTATGACGGACATGGGCCATCTCACTATGCCCGCCTCTATTCCCTCGTCAAAGCCCTCGGGAACAGAATACTTTTTCTCATAGCCCGCCTTCGCCATGGCAAACTCATAATTTCCCCCTTGGAAATGGTCGTGAGTGAGTATGGAGCCTCCGACTATGGGCAGATCCGCATTGGAGCCCAAGAAATAGTGGGGAAAGAGCTTCACGAATTCAAAGAGGCGCTTCATGGTCTCGTCGCTTATCTTCATGGGCACGTGCTCAAAGTTGAACACTATGCAGTGCTCGTTGTAGTAGACATAGGGCGAATACTGAAATCCCCATTTTGCCCCACAGAGTTCAAGGGGTATTATCCTGTGGTTTGCCCTTCCGGGATGGTTTGCCCTTCCGGCATAGCCCTCGTTGTCCCTGCACAGAAGGCATTTGGGATAGCCCGACTGCTTCATCTTCTTTGCGGCGGCTATGTCCTTGGGATCCTTCTCGGGCTTTGAGAGGTTGATGGTGATGTCGAGCTCTCCATACTCAGTCTCGGTCTTCCAGCGGAGATCCTTCTTTATCCTGTATCTTCTGATGTAATCGGAGTCCTGTGACAGCTTGTAGAAATAATCCGTAGCCTCCCTTGCGGAAACCGAATATCTCTTTTTAAACTCCTCTGTCACCTCCGAGGGTCTTGGCATAAGGCAATTCATGAGCTCCGTATCAAAGAGATCCCTCATGGTGACTGTGTCCGCAGCTATAAGCCCTCTCGAGAAGGCTATGTCGCAGAGCCCTGAAAGTATATCGGGAAGCTCCTCCGGCGAAACAGAGGGCTTCGTAGGGGGCGCCTCGAATTCATCCTCCCTCGTCCTCTCCAAGAGCCTGTTTCGCGAGTAGACCTCGTCCTCCTCGGATATAAGCCCTGTGAGCTTTCCGTACTCAACAAGTTTTGAAATAAGCATGTCGATATCTCTCATAAAAACTCCCTCCGGACCCTGTTATCCTCTCGGGTCCCGATAATATTTTAATCTCTCCGTCACCGCTCCCGCCGCGGCTCCCACCAGAGCTCCGGCAATGACCCCCGCAGGAAGCAGCGCGGGAAAATATACGAAAACAGATGCGCTTTGAAGTACTGCGGCAGCGCACAAAAGCTGCCCTATATTGTGGGCTATACCGCCGAGGACGCTCACCCCTACGGCTGAAAATGCCCCGGTTTTCTTTGCGCCAAGCATCACTGTCATGCTGAGGGCCCATCCCGAAAGGGAATATATCATCATTGACGGATTCCCGAAGCTTAGCCCTGTAAGGATTATCCTCAAAATGCTTATGCAAATGGTGCCCCGGATACCCACAGTATAAAGCCCCATCACCGTCACTATATTGGGAAGGCCTATCTTTGCTCCCGGCACCCCCAAGGGCGGCAGCAAAGTCTCCGCGTAGGAGAGCGCCATGGATAGCGCCAGCATCAGCCCGTAAAAGGCGGGTCTTCGGGCTCTTTGTCTTCTGTCCATTTTTCCTTGACTTTCTCCGAAGTTTAATGCTATTAATCATTATAGCATCAGTGAGATATATATCAAAGCATTTTATTTCAGGAGACATGGCATGGAAGGCGGCAGAGCTGAAAAACACAGAAACGATCTTTTGCTTATAGCAGGGGTCCTTATCATCTCCGCTCTCCTGTACGGGCTCTCGGCTTTTTTTCCAAAGCTCCGGGGACATGGAGACGGCCAAGGCCTCAAGGCTGTCATAAGCCTTGACGGAGAGGATATAGCAGAGGTGAGCCTGTCGGGTAAAAAAGCCCCTGTCGTACTCTCCGATTCCGAAGACTTCAATCTCCTCTGTGATGCCTTTGAGGGCTCAGGCATCTCCTTTACCATTGCCTCCCCCGAGGGAGAGAACAGCTTCCTCGTCCTTGACGGAGGAATAAGCTGCACCTATGCCGACTGCCCCGATCTCGTGTGCGTTTCACAGGGCGTCATATCCCTCGAAACCGAGGCCATTGTATGCCTGCCGCACAAGCTTGCGGTCCGCATAGCTCCGTGAGTTTCGGCTCATGTCTGTTTTTAAGTCCAATGTTTTAAAATCATTTGACAACGTACTTAAAGCATGATATTGTAGCTTTAGTTGCGTTAGTGCAGCAACTCTTATTTTTTTCGGAGGTATATATGAAAGGTAAAGTTAAGTGGTTCAACAACCAGAAGGGTTACGGTTTCATCTCTGATGAAAACGGAAAGGACGTATTCGTTCACTACTCCGGACTTAACATGGAAGGCTTCA
>CALWLK010000072.1 GCA_944381505.1 uncultured Lachnospiraceae bacterium | reverse complement strand
CCCAAGGCTTATCCCTCCCGCCTCCGCGAGAGTCTCGGCCTTCTTCCTTGCCGTCTCCACCGCAAGAGTCAAGGCCTCGTTATATTTCGCGTCGTAGTCGCTGACAAAGTATCTGATATTCTTTATGGTATTTATCCCATTGTCGACAGCCGCGTCGATCACTGCTCCGAGCTTTGAGAGCTCAATGTTAGTGACCCTTATCTCGGTCTCCATCTCATAGCCCTTCAGTATCTCACTTGCCCCCGAATAATCATACACGGGATTGAGCCCGAGGTTTACCGTATTTATCGACTCGTCGGAAAATCCCTCCGCCCTCAAAAATTCTATTACGGTGTTGTTGTCCTCCGCGTTTTTGTCCTTTACGGACTTGGCATCCGCTCCCTCAGTATAGACGGAAAAGGTTATTTCAGACATATCAGGGGAGGCCTTCACCACACCCTCCCCGTTAGTGCTGATACCTGAGGACGCAGCTCCCGCACTTCCCTGTGACATGGCTTGCCCGCCTGCCGCACCGGTTCCTGCCGAGCACCCTGCCAAAAGAACTGTTCCCGCCACAGCGGCCGCCAATATCCTTAATCCTTTTTTGTTCATAGTTCTCCTCCTTTTTCGCATCGAAAGCTTTTGTTTAAATATATACGCTTTCAAAGGGGAAAGCTTTCAGCTTTTAATCCGCAATTTTCTTCCGGTCCGGTATCTGCGTCATCACTATGGCCGCAAACATTATAACACATCCCAAAAGCTCTCTTTTGCTCATCACCGAGCCCAGTATCAGCCATCCCGAGAGAGCCGCAATGCAGGACTCAAGGCTCATTATGAGGGAGGCCACAGTGGGATTTACCCCCACCTGTCCTATTATCTGTAAGGTATAGGCTATGCCTATGGAGAATACTCCGGCGTAGGCCATGGGGAAGAAGCCCGCGGCTATATTTTCAGGCTTCGGGTCCTCAAATAAAAGCACAAGTACAGAGGACAGCAGAGCACATACGAAAAACTGTACGCAAGCCATCTTTACCCCCTGAGCCTTTGGTGAAAAATAGTCTATGCATATTATCTGGAGGGAAAACACAAAGGCGCAGCACATACAGAGGATATCCCCCGAGTTTATCTTCATCCCCTCACCCTCCGGTATGCAGAGAAGATATAGGCCGACCACGGCAGCAGCCACAGCGGCGGTTATCTTTAAGGTGATCCTCTTTCCCACAAATATTCCCAAAAGAGGGACTATCAGTATATATCCTGCTGTTATGAAGCCCGCTTTCCCGGGACTCGTATACAAAAGGCCGTACTGCTGAAGGTTGCTTGCGAGAAACAGGCATATCCCACAGCATATCCCCCCTGTAACTGTGGTCCTGTCAGGCTTAAGGCCCTTATAATAAAATCTTATGAAGGGCAGGAGCACCAGTCCGCCGAGAAAAGATCTCAGGCAGGTGAAGGTGAAGGGCCCCATAACATTTCCCACCGACTGGGCCACAAAGGCCGTTCCCCATATGAGGGCGGTCACAAACAGGTAAAAGGTATGTCTTGCCGCAAGGCTTCTGTCATTTTTCATATTCATAATGTCCTCTCATCAGGTCTTACATATGTCCTAAATGCAGACTTAAGAAAAGCCTGCATTTCTGTCAGCTCATCAGAAGGTAACAGGCTCCTCTATCGGGCCTGTAAGGGCCATTGAGAGCACATTGAGCACAGGGCCTATGCTCTCGTACTCCTTTCTTCTCTCAATGCTTATCTCCGCCACAAGCTTTACCCATGCTCCGTCTCCGAAAGCATCGATATCATTATACCTCGCCAGATATCCGAGGAAGGTCATATCAGCCTCACAGCAGGTCATGGCCATTCTCCCCGGAACAAAATATGACTTGTCGAATCTCTCGGACTTCATTATCCGCGCCGTAAATGACAATTTTTTTCCCTTATATCTCTCGGGATTATCCTTGCAGTCAAAGAACCAAATGCCGTAGTCTTCGTTTTTAATTTCTATTACATCCTCCTCGATATCGTAGGGAAGCTCCTCCGGCAGGGTCTCCAGAGGTATCTCACCGTATTTGTTCTCCATGACGATATCGGAGCCCTTTTGAAGCATAGGGCGAAGTTTTCTCTTCCAATCGCTAAGTTCGCTCATCTCCCGTCCGTCGCAGCGATTTATTATCACAAGCTCTGTCTCCTTGAGCATAGGCCCCATAAGGGCCTTCATATTTGCAAGATATGAGTCCAAGGTGCTTCCGTCCATTATGGTTATCTGCTGATAGAGCACCCACTTGTCAGGAAGCTCTATCCGGGCGGGGTCCCACATACCGTTCAGCTCTATGATGACTCTGTCGGGTTTAAACTCCTCGTTGAGCTTTTCGAGCTTCACCTTTTTGAGCTCGTCGATATCCTCTATTATCATCTTTTTTGTGTTGTAATCTCCGAGCTCCTCATCGTCATATTCGGTCTCACCCTCCTCGCATACCAAAAGAAGAGTATTCCCTTCTATCTGAAAGTAATCCTCTCCCATGGTGTAGCTGACAAATTGGGTCTTTCCCGCCTCGAGAAATCCGTTTATGAGAAATACCGGGATCTCGTCATCCTCAATGTAATCTATCATTGTTCCCGTTCCCCGCTTAATATTATTTGAAGCTCTCCGCAAGCTTATTGGTGTCAAGCTTTGAGCCTATGACGCACACCTTTCCCGTGTACTCGGGCTCCCCGTATCTGATCTCGTACTCTCCGGGGACAAGGTCAAAGTAATACCACTTTCCCGCCTCGTCAGAAGACTCTACCATACCCTTTGATCTGAGCACGGTTCCGAAGGAGCTGCCCTCCGAGAGCTCCTCCAAGATCTCGGTGAGATGCGCCTTAGATACAGGCTTTACATTCTCGACTCCCCAGGACTCGAACACCTCGTCGGCATCATGTCCGTGGTGATGGTGGTGTCCATGGCAACACTCGTGCTCATCCTCATGGTCGTGGCAGCCGCAATGCTCCCCGTGTTCGTGGTGATGCTCGTGTTCATGGCAGCAGCCGTGTCCCTCCTCATCATGGTCATGGTGGTGTCCGTGACAGCACTCGTCCCCGTCCTCATGGTCGTGGTGATGATGTCCGTGACAGCACTCATGTCCGTCCCCATCGTGATGATGGTGATGCTCGCTCTCGGCGGCCTTTTTTGCCTCCTCAAGGAGCTCCTCCATGGTGTTGTCATGCTTTTCCATTATCTCAAGGAGCTTCTTTCCTGAAAGCTTCTCCACAGGCGTGGTTATTATCTCCGCAGTGCGGTTTATCCCTCTGAGAAGCTCCACGTCGGCGTTTACCTTGTCTAAGGAGGCAACGTCTGTACGGCTCAGTACTATTGTTCCGGCATACTCTATCTGATTGTTGAAAAACTCTCCGAAGTTCTTCATGTAGAGCCTGCATTTGTTGGCGTCAACCATAGTCACCGCAGAATTCAGCTCCACGTCAAAATCCGCAGCCGCCCCGTTTATGGCCTTCATAACGTCCGAGAGCTTTCCCACTCCCGAGGGCTCTATGATTATCCTATCCGGGGAATACTGCTTTATGACCTCCTGAAGGGCCTTGCCGAAATCTCCCACCAGAGAACAGCAGATGCAGCCTTGACTCATCTCCCTTATCTCGATACCGCAGTCCTTCAAAAAGCCTCCGTCTATGCCTATCTCTCCGAACTCGTTCTCAATAAGCACCACCTTCTCTCCGGAAAGGGCCTCTCCCAGCAGTTTCTTGATAAACGTGGTCTTTCCCGCGCCCAAAAAGCCTGAAATAACGTCTATCTTTGTCATGTCCTTATTCCACCTCTTTCATATATGTGCTGTTACTGTGCACAATCTGTTTTTTACAAGTTAAATCAGAGACAGGGAGGATACGCCCTTATCAAAGCCTGTCCTCTATCTCCTCCGGCCTGTCTATTATATATTTCGGTTTAAATGCCTCAAGCTCCTTCCTGCCCCTGAAGCCCCAGGTCACTCCCACGCAGTCTATCCCTGCATTTTCGGCTGTCCTCATGTCGGTGTTTGTGTCTCCGAAGTAGAGTATATCCTCCCTCTGAAGTCCAAGCTCCTCCATTGCCTTAAGGGGCATATCCGGAGACGGTTTTTTTTCCATTCCCGCAGTTTCCCCTATGATATAGTCGAAGCTGAAGTCGGGGAAAGCCGTCTCAAGCACCAGCCTTGCGTGGGGCTCCGGCTTGTTGGTTATGACGGCAGTCTTTATTCCCTTTTCCTTAAGAAATCCGAGGAGCTCGGGAATGCCTTCATAAGGCCTGTTCTCATAGGTACAGTATTTTATGAATATGTCAGGATAATCCTCGCAAGCCCTGTCGTAGTATGAGAGCTTGCTGTCTCCCGCATTTAAGAGCGCCTTTTTTATGAGGACTCTGAACCCGTCTCCCGCCATCACCTTGGCATCCTCGGGGCTTATCCCCTTAAGTCCGTACTTTTCAAAGGTAACGTTTACAGACTTTGCTATGGAGGCGGCGGAATCCGTGAGGGTCCCGTCCAGGTCAAAAAAGCATGCCTTGTATCTTCCCATAAATAATCATCTCCTCACCGAAAAACCGGATCATTCCTTTTCTTCTCTCTCAACGTCCTCCACTGTCACCTTTACTTTTTCGAGGTGCCAGATGTCCTTTACATACTCCTCTATGGTCCTGTCCGAGGAGAATTTACCGCTGTTTGCCGTATTTATTATGGAGGATCTTGCCCAAGCGCTCTCATCTCTATAGGCCTTGTCGACTCTGTTGTGAGCGTCTATGTAGGCTCTGAAGTCCTTGAGGGTAAAATACTGGTCAGCTATCCCTCCCGCAGACTGTCTGTTTAAGAGCGAATTATATATGTCTCTGAATCTCTCCGGATCATCAGGGGAATAGTAGCCGTTTATGAGCTGCATAAGCACCTTCCTGATGTCTGCGTCGGAGTTGAATATCTGCATGGGATCGTAATCCCTTGCCTTCTCGTGGGCGATGACTTCCTCCGCGCTCATGCCGAATATAAAGGCGTTGTCCTTGCCGCAGGCCTCCACTATCTCTATGTTTGCCCCGTCCATGGTTCCGAGGGTCAATGCTCCGTTTAACATAAACTTCATATTGGAGGTTCCGGAGGCTTCCTTCGAAGCAGTGGATATCTGCTCGGAGACATCTGCCGCGGGGAAAATTATCTCCGCGTTGGACACCTTGTAGTCCTCTATGAATACCACCTTGATCTTGCCGCCAATGGTCTTGTCGTTGTTTATGACGTCGGCCACGGAGTTTATGAGCTTTATGGTCATTTTGGCCCTGTAATAGCCGGGAGCCGCCTTTGCCCCGAATATGAAGGTCCTGGGGACTATGTCCATGTTGGGATTCTCTTTGAGCTCATTATAGAGATACATCACGTGTAGTATGTTCATGAGCTGTCTCTTGTACTCGTGAAGCCTCTTTACCTGAACGTCGAATATGGATCTGGGATCCACCTCTATACCGTTATGCTCCTTTATATATTCCGCAAGGCGCAGTTTGTTGTGGTATTTGATATTCATAAACTCCTGCTGAGCCTTCTTGTCATCCGCATATACCTCAAGCTTTTTTATCTGCGAGAGGTCTGTTATCCACTCAGGCCCTATCTTATCGATTATCCACTTTGAGAGCTCCGGGTTTGCGTGAAGCATGAACCTTCTCTGGGTGATGCCATTGGTCTTGTTGTTGAATTTCTCCGGCCAAAGCTCATAGAAGTCCTTAAACACCTCTTTTTTGAGTATCTCCGTATGTATTTGAGCAACACCGTTTACGGAATAGCTTCCTATGATGGCGAGGTTTGCCATCCTGACCTGACCGTTATAGATAACATCCATATGGTAATGCTTGTCCTGATTTCCGGGATATTTCTCGTTTATCATGTTGCAGAAGCGCTTGTTTATCTCCTCAACTATCTGATATATCCTCGGGAGGAGTCTTGAAAACAGCTCTATGGGCCACTTCTCAAGGGCCTCGCTCATTATGGTGTGATTTGTGAACGCGCAGGTATGAGTAGTTATATCCCAAGCCTCGTCCCACTCAAGCTTATGTTCATCCATCAGTATACGCATGAGCTCGGCCACAGTAAGCGTGGGGTGAGTGTCGTTCATGTGAAATACCACTTTTTCGGGAAGCCCGTGTATGTCATCGTGAGCCTCCATGTATTTCTTTACAGCCCTCTGTATGCTGGCTGATACGAAGAAATACTGTTGGCGAAGCCTGAGCTCCTTTCCCGACATATGATTATCGTTGGGGTAAAGTACGTCAACTATGGTCTTTGCAAGGTTTGCCTGCTCCACAGCCTTCTGGTAATTGCCCTTGTCAAACTCGTCCAGCTTGAAGGACTCTATGGGCTCGGCATCCCAGACTCTTAAAGTGTTTATCATATTGTTGCCGTAGCCGACTATTGGTATGTCATAGGGAACGGCAAGTATGGACTGGTAGCCCTTCTGGACAAAGTAGTTTCTGTGTCCGTCCCACTCTGTCTCCACATATCCTCCGAATTTTATCTCCTGAGCGTACTCCGCCCTCTTTATCTCAAAGGGATAGCCGTTCTTAAGCCAATTATCAGGCTTCTCCACCTGAAATCCGTTTTCTATCTTCTGTTTGAAAAGCCCGTACCTGTAGCGTATTCCGCAGCCGTAGGCAGGGTACCCCAAGGTTGAAAGGGAATCCAAAAAGCAGGCCGCAAGCCTTCCCAAGCCTCCGTTTCCGAGGGCGGGATCCGGCTCATGATCCTCTATCTTGTTGAGATCGACTCCCAGCTCATTCAAAGCCTCTCTGACATCCTTCTCCTTGCAAAGATTTATGAGACTGTTTCCCAAGGCTCTGCCCACCAAAAATTCCATGCTGAGATAATACAAAGTCTTTGAATCGTTCTTTTTAAATTCCTTGTGGGTGGCTATCCAGTCATCTACTATAAGCTCCTTTACGCAAAAGGCCACTGCCTGGAATATCTGCTCGCTGTTAGCCTCCTCCAGATCTCTTCTGAAAAGATTCTTTACGGCGCCTCGCACCTCTTTCTTAAACTTTTCCTTATCGAATTTCTGCTTCATACAGTCTCATATTCTCCTATCCATATTTACCGATAATGTATCTTATGATACCCGAAACAGAGCCGAATACTTATCCGACTCTGTTTGAGTTTCCTATATGATCATCAGTTCTTTTTTACTCCAAGCCTTACCTTCTCGCCGTTTATATCCCAGTCCTTCTCATAGCCTGACATCTCGCCGCACTCTATGGAGTCGGCCATGCAGTCATGGCATATGTCCTTGCTGCAGTCCCTTATGACTTCCTTTATCTTGTCCGTGCCCTCGGCATAGATGGTGATCTTATCCATCACCTCAAAGCCGGCTTCCTTTCTCATGGTCTGGATCTTTGAGATTATCTCCCTCATAAATCCTTCTTTTATGAGCTCCGGAGTGAGATTTGTGTCAAGGACTACAGTAGCCTTATTGTCCTCCTCAGTAACATATCCGTCCTTCTGAGACACGTCTATGAGAAGATCATCCTTTGTAAGCTCTATCTCCACATCTCCGTTTACGGTAAACCGGATGCTTCCGGACTCGTTAAGGTCGTCCATAGCCTTGTTGCCGTCGATCTCTGAGAGATAAGCCTTTATGGCATTAAGGTTCTTGCCGTACTTGGGGCCCACGGTCTTTAACTGAGGCTTAAATGTATAGGCGGTGAACTCTCTCACATCATCGGAGAATACTACCTCCTTTACATTGAGCTCGTCCTCTATTATATCCACATAGAAATCCGAGAGCCTGTCTCCCGCCTTCACGTACATTTTCCCTATGGGCTGGCGGTTCTTTAATCCCGATGCATTTCTTGCGGCTCTTCCGAGAATTACCACGTCAAGCACCTCATCCATGTCCTTCTCAAGCTCTTTGTCTATCTTTGTCTCATCCGCCTTGGGGAAGGAGCAGAGATGTACCGACTCCTTTGCATCCTTGTCCACACTTCTGACCATGTTCTGATAGATCTGTTCTGTCATAAAGGGAATGAAGGGTGCCGCACAGAGAGCTGTGTTGTACAGGGCTGTGTAGAGGGTCATGTAGGCGTTTATCTTGTCCTGCTCCATACCCTTTGCCCAGAAGCGCTCGCGGCTCCTTCTCACATACCAGTTGGACATGTCATCGACGAACTCCTCAAGAGCACTGCATGCCTCAGGTATCTTGTAGGCGGCCATGTTCTCGTCCACCGCCTTTATCATAGAGTTCATCTTTGAGAGTATCCACTTGTCCATGACAGTGAGCTTATCATAGTCAAGGCTGTATTTCGTGGGATCAAAGTCATCTATGTTGGCATAAAGTATATAGAAGGCATAGGTGTTCCAGAGTGTTCCCAAAAACTTTCTCTGTCCCTCTGTAACCGCCTTTCCGTAAAATCTGTTGGGGAGCCAGGGAGCGGAATTGGTGTAGAAATACCACCTTATGGCGTCGGCTCCGAACTCGTCCAATGCAGCCACAGGATCCACGGCATTGCCCTTTGATTTGGACATCTTCTGTCCGTTTTCATCCTG